>CAJYLT010000076.1 GCA_913775795.1 uncultured Sphingomonas sp.
AGCCACCGCCACCAGCGGCGCGGCGGTTTCACGGGCGTCGGCGCTTCCTCGCTCAAAACGCCTGCCCCAGGCTGACATAGACGGCGATGCGCGAATCGCCCGGCTGCGGGTTGATCGGCGTGCCCACGTCGACACGGATCGGGCCGAAGTTGGAATAGTATCGCACGCCCACACCCGCCCCGACGCGGAAGTCGGTCAGCTTGGGCAGTGGCGAGGTATAGATGTTGCCCGCGTCGACGAACGGTACGATGCCGAAATTGCCGAACGCCTTCACCCGCGCCTCGATCGAGAACTCGGTCAGGCTGCGGCCGCCGATCGGATCGTTGTTGGCGTCCCGCGGCCCGATCGACTGGAAGCCATAGCCGCGCACCGACGCGCCGCCGCCGGCATAGAAGCGCCGCGAGGGCGCGATCGCATCACGCGGCGCGCCGACGATCGTGCCGAGCCGCGTCCGCGCCGCCAGCACCACGCGTGTCGAGATCGGGCGATAGATGCTCGCATCGAGCTGCGTGCGCGCATAGCCGAACGTGGCGCCCGACAGCGACACCTCCGGCGACAGCCGCCCGCCGAGCCGGAACCCCCGCGTCGGATTGAGGAGGTCGTCGGTGCCGTCATAGGTCAGGCTCGTCGGCAGCGCGCCGATGAAATAGGTGCGCACCCGCGGCTCGCCGGTCGAGACGATCACGTCCTGCTCGCGGCTGGCGGCGAGTTCGCCGCCGAGCGACCAGATCCACGCCTTTTGGAAGAAGATGTTGGTCTGCCGCTCCAGCGTGCCCGCCAGCAGCAGCGTGTCCGCCGAATAGGCGTCGCGTTCCAGATGCGCGGCGGTCGCCTGCAGCGTCAGCACGCGGTCGCGCTCGTGGAAATTGTTGCGGCGGAAGGTGACGCCCGCCAGCTGCTCGCGCGTGCCGGCGACGCCGCGCAGCGTCAGCGCCCCCTCGGGCGGGAAGAAGTTGCGGTGCGTCCAGCTCGCCTCGACACGCGCGCCCTCCCCCGTGCCGTAACCGATCTCGCCCGCGATCGTGCGCGGCGGCGCGGGGGCCATGCGGACGTCGAGGTCGATGGTGCCGGGTTCGGCGCCCTTTACGGGCTCGATGCGGACCGCGCTGACGAGGCCGGTCTGGATGATCGCGCGGCGAAGGTCGTCGACCGATCCCTGGTCGAAGCTTTCGCCCGGCTTGAACCGGGCGATGTCCTGGACGTGATCGCCGTCGAAGACGCGATTGTCGCGCGTCGTGATCGTTCCGAAGCGGAGCGCCTCGCCCGGCGAAACCTTGACCGCCAGCGTCGCGGTGCGCGTCGCGTGGTCGATGACGATGCGGCTCTCGCCCACCTCGGCAAAGGGAAAGCCCTCGCGCCCGATCCGCTCCTTGAGGTTCGCTTCGGCCGCGGCGATCGTGTCGGCGTTGACCGGATCCTTCGGCTCGACGGCGAACGCATTGCGCAGCGCGTCGGTCTTGGCCCCCGCGGCGTCCAGCCCCTCCAGCGTCACGCCCGCGAAGCGATAGACGTCGCCCGGCACCGCGGTCAGCAGCACGGTCACGTCGCCTGCCTCGGCCTCGACCCGCGTCTGCACCTCGGCGTCGTAATAGCCCTCGGCGCGGAGCAGTTCGTTCAGCAGCCCCGCATCCTCGCGCGCGCGGCGGTCGAGCTGCGCGGCATTGGCGGGCTTTCCTTCGCCGGTGCGCAGCGTCGAGGCCTCGTTGAACCGCTGGCGCATCAGGTCGGTCCAGATGCCGTCCATCCCCTCCACGCGGTAGCGATAGCGTGTTTCGGCGGCGATCTGCGGCGCGTCGGTCGCGGCGGCGGGGTCGGCGGGATCGGCCTTGAGGTCGGGCCAGTCGAGGCCGAGTTCGGGCATCGGCACCAGCGGATCGCCCGGATCGAGCAGCGCGTCGTCGCCCGGCCGCGACTGATCCTGCGCCCACACGGTCGCGGGCGACAACAGGAACAGGCCGGCGGCGGCAACGGGCCAGCATCGCCGGCGGACTGCACTCGACATTCCCAAGCCCTATTCGGTCCCCTGCCCCGCGGCAATGGCCCTAGTCGGACGCCGCCAGCGCCTCGACCCGCGCGCGGTGCTCCGCCGCGCCGAACGGAAAGTGGAGGAACAGCCACGCGGCCGAGAAGGAGAGGATCAGGTACGTGCCCGCGAACAGGATCGTCAGCCAGTCGAGCGTGTCGGCCCCCACCTGCCCCGGCTTCGCCCCCTCGGGAAAGCCGACCGCGGCGAGGATCAGGCCCGAGACGAAGATGCCGATCCCGCTGGTGCACTTTTGGACGAAGAAGGCGCCGGCGAAGAACACGCCCTCGCTCCGCTTGCCGGTGCGCACCTCGCTATGCTCGACCACGTCGGCCATCATCGACGCGCCGAGGATCGCGGTGCCGACGCTGACCGCGGTGTTGAGCGTATAGATCGCGAACAGGATCGGCAGCATCGCCGGCTCGCCCGGCTCGGGGAAGATGCCCGCCAGCCGAAGCGCGAACGGGCCCGCCTGAAGCAGCCCGGCGGCGGCGATCATCGACGCGGCGGCGCGCGGCTTGCCGATCGCGCGCGCGAGAGCGGGCGCGCCGACAAAGGCGATGACGACGCCCGCGAACAGCACCGCCGCCAGCCAGGCGAAGGTCGCGGTCTCGAACTTCCAGACGAAGGTGTAGAGATAGTTGGACAGCGCGAAGCTGATCCCCTGATTGGTATAGGCGAACAGCCCCGCCGCCATCAGGATCAGGAACGGGCGGTTCTTCATCGCGCTCGCCAGTTCGCGGAACGCGGTGCGGAGGCCGCCCGGCTCGATCGCGGGCTTGGGCAGGCGGCGGATCTCGCGGTGCGTGCCGATCGCCGAGACGGTGATCGCGACGAACATCGCGATCGCCCCGGCGATGGCGAAACCGCGATACCCCTCGCGATTGAGCAGCCCGTTGGTCTGTCCCGCTTCGGGCACCAGGAATAGCTGATAGGCGGCGAGCAGCATCAGCAGCCCGCCGGTCCAGCCGAAGATGTAGCGATAGGCGGTGACGCGCGTCCGCTCGTCGTAATCGGCGGTCAGTTCGGGCGTCAGCGCCTGGCTCGGCACCTCGTAGGCCGATACCGCCGTCCGCACGACCACCGCCGCGCCGAACAGCCACGCCAGCGTCCAGCCCGAACTCAGGGCCGGTGGATTCCACAGCGCCACCCAGCCCAGCGCGATCGGCAGCGCGGCGGCATACATCCACGGATGCCGCCGCCCCCAGCGGCTGCGCGTCCGGTCCGACGCCACGCCGATCATCGGGTCGATCACCGCATCGAGCAGCAGCGCGCACATGACGACGAACCCCACCTGCGCCGAGGGCAGGCCCATCACCTGATTGTAGAAGAGGAGCAGAAACGTGCCGAAGCCGTTGTCCTTCACCCCGTACGCGACCGCGCCGAAGCCATAGGCGAGCGTCGTCGCCGTCGCCACGCGGCGCACGGGCGGCAGCGCGTGGGAGTCGCCGCTTCGCGCATCGGGTATCGAGCTGCTCACCGCGCGCCGAACCGTTCATGGCGGTTTTGGAAAATCGGGTATGTCTTTCGACTTGCCATCTCGCCCTGCTTTGCCCTAGCGCTGTCGCCGGATAACGACACAAGGGTGCGTACCGGCTTCCGATAGCCCAGGTCCAGCCCCCAGCCGGAGAGGATGCCGCCATGGCGCTCGACGCCGATACCTTCGACGCGCTGATCGACGCCGTCCGCCGTTTCGTCGCCGAGCGGCTCTGCCCGCTAGAGGCCCAGGTCGAGGCCGACGACGCGATCCCCGCCGACGTGGTGGCGGAAATGCGCGAAATGGGGCTGTTCGGCCTGTCGATCGCGCCCGAATATGGCGGCCTCGGCCTCTCGATGGCCGAGGAGGTGCGCGTGGCGATGGAGACCGGGCGAACCACCCCCGCCTTCCGCTCCGCCTTCGGCACCAATGTCGGGATCGGCAGCCAGGGTCTCGTCATCGCCGGCACGCCCGAGCAGAAGGCCGAATGGCTGCCGCGCATCGCCAGCGGTGAGATCGTCACCAGCTTCGCGCTCACCGAACCCGATGTCGGCAGCGATTCGGGCAGCGTGAAGACGCGCGCGGTCCGCGAAGGCGACGTGTACCGGCTGTCGGGGACCAAGCGGTACATCACCAATGCCGACAAGGCCGACCTGTTCACCGTCATGGCACGCACCGGCGACGAACCCGGCGGGCGCGGGGTCAGCGCGTTTCTCGTCCCCCGCGACCTGCCCGGCCTTCGCGTCGGCACGCCCGAGAAGAAGATGGGGCAGAAGGGCGCGCATGTCTGCGACGTGCATTTCGACGACGTGCCCGTCCCCGCCGCCAATCGGCTGGGTGCGGAGGGCGAGGGTTTTCGCATCGCCATGAAGGTGCTCGACCGCGGCCGGCTGCATATCGCCGCGGTGTGCGTGGGCGTCGCCGAGCGGCTGATCGCCGACACCGTCGCCTATGCCGGCGAACGGCGCCAATTCGGCAAAGCCATCGCCGAGCATCAGCTCGTGCAGGCGATGATCGCTGACTCCAAGACCGAGGCGCTCGCCGCCCGCGCGCTCGTCCTCCAGACCGCCGATGCCAAGGATCGCGGCGAGGACGTGGTGCTCGAAAGCGCAGCGGCCAAGCTGTTCGCCAGCGAAATGGTCGGCCGCGTCGCCGATCGCGCGGTGCAGGTGCATGGCGGCGCCGGCTATATCGCCGACTATGGCATCGAGCGCCTTTACCGCGACGTACGCCTGTTCCGCATCTATGAAGGGACGACGCAGATCCAGCAGGTCATCGTTGCACGCGAAACCATGAAGCGCGGGGGTTGAGGATGCTGCCCTTCATCCTCGCCGCTGTCGCCCTCGCCGCCCCGACGCTGGCACAGGACCGCCCGGCCCCCGTCGCGGCGCGCGGCGATCACGTCGCGATCTCGGTCACCGACCTCGACCGCAGCGCCGAGTTCTACAAGCGCGTGTTCGGCTTTCCCGAGCTCAAGGCGCCGGTGAAGAACCGCCGCTGGCTGGACCTGGGCGGCGGGTTCGCGATGCACATCATCCCCGACCGCACCGCGCCGGTGGGGGGCGATCGCGGCAACCACATCGCCTTTGCCGTCGCCGATTTCGACGGCTTCGTCGCGATGCTGGTGCGCGAGGGCATTCCGTTCACCGACTTCGAGGACAAGCCCTCGACGATCCAGCGCCTGCGCACCGACGGCGTGCGACAGGTCTATATCCGCGATCCCGACGGCCACCGAATCGAAGTCAACGACGCCGCGCGCAAACGCTGAACAGGAGCAACCATGGACACCAACAGCCTCTTCCGCCTCGACGGCCGCGTCGCGCTCGTCACCGGCGGATCGCGCGGGATCGGGCGGATGATCGCCACTGGCTTCGTCGGCATGGGTGCGCGCGTCTATGTGAGCTCGCGCAAGGCCGACGCGTGCGAGGCGACGGCGGCGGACCTCGGCGAAAACGCCATCCCCCTGCCCGCCGACGTGTCGACGGTCGACGGCTGCCGCGCGCTCGCCGCCGAGATCGCCGAACGCGAGGGGCGGCTCGACATCCTCGTCAACAATGCGGGCGCCGCCTGGGGCGAGCCGTTCGACACCTTCCCCGAAGGCGGCTGGGACAAGGTGATGAACCTCAACGTGAAATCCCCCTTCTTCCTGACGCAGGCGCTGCACGGGGCGCTGAAGACGAGCGGCGCGGGCGGGCGACCGGCCAAGGTCATCAACATCACCTCGATCGACGGCCAGCGCTGCAATCCCTGGGAAACCTACAGCTATCAGGCGTCGAAGGCGGCGCTGATCCACCTCACCCGCCGAATGGCCGCGGGGCTGATCCGCGACAACATCGTCGTCACCTCGCTCGCCCCCGGCGCCTTTGCCAGCGACATGAACAAGGCGGCGCGCGATCACGGCGACAACGTGGCGAAAGCGATCCCCGCGCGCCGCATCGGCGAGGCGGAAGACATGGCGGCAGCGGCGATCTATTTGGCGAGCCGCGCGGGCGATTACGTCGTCGGGGAAACGCTCACCGTCGATGGCGGGCTGGTCAACGCCTCCCTTGGCGTCAGCATCGACGGCTGAGGCGCGGTCAGACCGCGGTGGCGTAGTTGGTGATCGCCTGACCGGCGGTCACCAGCAGCACGCCCGCGACGAGCGCACCGACGACCATGGCGATGACAAGCCCGCGCGATTTGGCGCGGACGATGGGGTTGAACCGCATCACGAACCTCCTCTTTGCAACCTGATAGCATGGCTATGCTAACGCAGGATGAACCGGGGCTGTCATCCGCTGAAAAGCATCGCTAACGCACGCGAATGATCACCGCCAAGATCTGCGGCCTATCCACGCCCGATACGCTCGACGCCGCGATCGCGGGCGGGGCAAGCCATGTCGGCTTCGTGTTCTTCGCGCCCTCGCCCCGCAACCTGCCGTTCGATGCGGCGGCGGGGCTGGCCGCGCGGGTGCCCGGGCATGTCGAGCGCGTCGGCGTGTTCGTCGATCCTGCCGACGACCTCATCGAACCCGCCGTCGCCGCCGGACGGCTGGACGTGCTGCAACTCCATAAGACCGCGCCCGATCGGATTGCCGCGATCCGGGCGCGCCACCGCCTGCCCGTCTGGGCCGCGGTCGCGGTCAAGGCGCGCGCCGACCTCGATGCCGCACGCCCGCTGGCGGGATTGGTCGACCGTATCCTCTACGACGCCAAGACGCCCGAGGGTGCGAGCCTGCCCGGCGGGATGGGCCTGCGCTTCGACTGGGGGCTGCTGGACGGCTTCCGTCACCCCGCGCCCTGGGCGCTGTCGGGCGGGCTCGATGCAAGTAACGTCGCCGAGGCGATCCGGCGGACGGGCGCACCGATCGTCGATGTCTCCTCCGGCGTCGAAAGCGCGCCGGGCGTCAAGGACGCGGCGAAGATCGCGGCGTTCCTCAAGGCCGTATCCGCGGCCTGACCGGCGGGCTTCCGTTCGGGCATCGCCATCGCTAAGTGGCTCCCATGAACGCTCCCAACAGCCTTCGCCAGCAGCCCGACGAACGCGGCCATTTCGGCGACTTCGGCGGCCGCTACGTCGCCGAGACGCTGATGCCGCTGATCCTCGACCTCGAGCGCGAATATCGCGCGGCCAAGACCGATCCGGCCTTTGCCGCGCAGTTCGACGACCTGCTCGAACATTATGTCGGCCGCCCCAGCCCGCTCTATTATGCCGAGCGGCTGACCGAGGCGCTGCGCGAGAGCGCGGAGCCCGGAATGGGCGCGGAGGTCTGGTTCAAGCGCGACGAGCTCAACCACACCGGCGCACACAAGATCAACAATTGCGTCGGCCAGATCCTGCTGGCGATGCGGATGGGCAAGACGCGCATCATCGCCGAGACGGGCGCGGGCCAGCACGGCGTCGCGACCGCGACGGTCTGCGCGCGCTTCGGCCTGCCCTGCACCATCTTCATGGGCGCGACCGACGCGGCGCGCCAGCAGCCCAACGTGTTCCGCATGAAGCTGCTCGGCGCGGAGGTTCGCCCCGTCACCTCGGGCTCGGCGACGCTCAAGGACGCGATGAACGAGGCGCTGCGCGACTGGGTCGCCAACGTCCACGACACCTTCTACATCATCGGCACCGCCGCCGGCCCGCATCCGTACCCGGAGCTCGTCCGCGACTTCCAGAGCGTGATCGGGCGAGAGGCGCGCGAGCAGATGCTCAAGCGCACCGGCCGCCTGCCCGACCTGCTCGTCGCGGCGATCGGCGGCGGGTCGAATGCGATCGGGCTGTTCCACCCGTTCCTCGACGATGCCGACGTGAAGATGCTGGGGGTCGAGGCGGCGGGCCACGGCCTCGACAAGCTGCATGCCGCCAGCCTCGCCGGCGGTGCGCCCGGCGTGCTCCACGGCAACAAGACCTATCTGCTCCAGGACGAGGACGGCCAGATCGCGGAGGCGCATTCGATCTCCGCGGGGCTCGACTATCCGGGCATCGGGCCGGAACATGCGTGGCTGAAGGAAATCGGCCGCGTCGAATACACCTCGATCACCGATACCGAGGCGCTGGACGCCTTCCAGCTCCTCTGCCGGACCGAGGGAATCATCCCCGCGCTCGAACCCGCCCACGCCATCGCCGCCGTCGCGAAGCGCGCGCGCGAGATGCCGCGCGACAAGGTGATCCTGGCGAACCTGTGCGGGCGCGGCGACAAGGACATTTTCACCGTGGCGGATGCGCTGGGGGTGGAGATTTGAGCACCGTGCCCCACTCCCTCCGTCACCCCAGCGAAAGCTGGGGTCTCCCTGTGGGAGAGCGCAGCGCAGGCAACACAGCGATCCCAGCGTTCGCTGGGATGACGGGTGTGTCGATATGACCCGCCTCGCCTCCGCCTTCGCCAAGGCGCGCCCCGCCCTTGTCGCCTTCGTGACCGCGGGCGATCCGACGCCCGCCGCCACCCCGGCGATCCTCGACGCGCTGGTCGCGGGCGGGGCGGACGTGATCGAGCTCGGCATGCCGTTCACCGATCCGATGGCGGACGGCCCCGCGATCCAGGCGGCGAACATCCGCAGCCTGTCCGCGGGCACGACGACCGCCGACATTCTCTCGATCGCGCGCGGGTTTCGCGCACGGCATCCGGACGTGCCGCTTGTCCTTATGGGCTATGCCAACCCGATGCTTCGCCGTGGGCCGGACTGGTTCGCGCGCGCCATTGCCGAGGCCGGCGTCGATGGCGTCATCTGCGTCGATGTGCCGCCCGAGGAGGACGATGCGCTCGGCCCGGCCCTCCGAAACGCGGGTGTTGATCTGATCCGTCTTGCCACGCCGACGACCGACGTCGCCCGTCTGCCCGCGGTCATGGCCGGCGCTTCGGGCTTCGTCTACTACGTCTCGGTCGCGGGGATCACCGGGTTGCAGCAGGCCGCGCAGGCGTCGATCGAGGAAGCCGTCCAGCGGCTGAAGGCCGGTACGGACCTGCCCGTCGCGGTCGGGTTCGGCGTCCGCACCCCCGATCAGGCCGCCGCGATCGCGCGCGTCGCCGACGGCGTCGTCGTCGGCTCGGCGATCGTCGAGATCGTCGCCGCGCATGGCGCTGCCGCCGCCCCCTACGTCACCGACTATGTGCGCTCGCTTAAGAGCGCGATCGAAACTTCCAGGATTCCCGCATGAGCTGGCTCAATCGCGTCCGCAACGCCCTCGCCTCGGTCGTCCCGACCAAGGAGACGCCCGACAATCTCTGGCACAAGTGCAAGGGATGCGGGCAGATGATCTTCACCAAGGAATATGAGGAAAACCTCCACGTCTGCCCGCTGTGTGACCATCACGGCCGCATCGGACCGAAGCAGCGTTTCGAGCAGCTGTTCGACGAGGGGACGTGCAAGCTCCTCCCCGCCCCGCGCGTCGCAGACGATCCGCTGAAGTTCCGCGATTCCAAACCCTATGTCGCCCGATTGAAGGCTGCGCGTGCAGATACCGGCGACCAGGACGCGTTCGTCTCCGCCCGCGGCAATATCGAGGGGCGGCGCGCCGTCATCGGTGTGCAGAACTTCGCCTTCATGGGCGGGTCGATGGGCCAGGCGGTGGGCGAAGGCTTCATCGCCGGGGTGGAGGCGGCGATCGCCGCGCGCGCGCCGTTCATCGTCTTCACCGCCAGCGGCGGCGCGCGGATGCAGGAGGGCATCTTGAGCCTGATGCAGATGCCGCGCACCACCGTGGCGATCGAGATGCTGCACGACGCCGGCCTGCCATATATCGTCGTGCTGACCGATCCCACCTCCGGCGGGGTGATGGCCGCCTATGCGATGCTGGGCGACGTGCAGATCGCCGAGCCCAAGGCGACGCTCGCCTTTACCGGCCGCCGCGTGATCGAGCAGACGATCCGCGAGAAGCTGCCCGAGAATTTCCAGACCAGCGAATATTATCGCGACCACGGCCTTATCGACATGGTGGTGGAGCGCAAGGACCTGCGCGCGCAGCTTTCCGCGCTGATCGACTATCTGACGCACGACCGCGCCGCCGCCTGATCCCGGCGCGATCATGGCCGACCATGCCCGCTCCGACGACCCGTTCGTCCAGGCGCAGTTCGACCGGCTGAACGCGCTCGGCCCCGGCGCCGACACGCTGGGGCTGGAGCGGATCACGCGGCTGCTCGCGCGCGTCGGCGATCCGCACCGCGCGCTGCCGCCGGTCTTCCACGTCGCCGGCACCAACGGCAAGGGATCGACCTGTGCGTTCCTGCGCGCGGGGCTGGAGGCGGCGGGGTACCGGGTCCACGCTTATACCAGCCCGCACCTCGTCCGCTTCAACGAGCGGATCCGGGTGGCGGGAAAGCTGATCGACGACGGCACGCTGGCGACGCTGCTGGCCGAGGTACTCGACGCAGGCGGCGACATCGGCGCGAGCTTCTTCGAGGTGACCACCGCCGCCGCGTTCCTCGCCTTTGCGCGCACGCCCGCCGATGCCTGCGTGATCGAGGTTGGGCTTGGCGGGCGGCTCGATGCGACGAACGTCATCCCCACATCGCTGGTCGGCGGGATCGCACGGCTGGGGATCGATCATCAGGCGTTCCTCGGCGACACGATCGAGGCGATTGCGGGCGAGAAGGCCGGGATCGCGCGGCCGGGCGTGCCACTGGTGACGCTCGACCAACCCGAGAGTTGCGCGGCGGTGATCGAGGAAGTGGCCGCCGCGACCGGCGCGACCCTTCAGCGGCGCGGCGCCGAGTGGCACTCCCGGACGGAAGGCGAAACGATCCGGTTCGAGGATTCGCGTGGGATCCTCGACCTGCCGCTGCCCACGCTGCCCGGCGAGCATCAGCATGAAAATCTGGCGCTCGCCGCCGCGATGCTGCGGGCGCAGGACCGGCTGCCCGTCCCCGACAACGCGATCCGCGCCGCCGCCAGCGCGCACTGGCCCGCGCGGATGCAGCGGCTGCGGCCCGGGCCGCTTGCCGATCGCGTGGCGGGGGCCGTGTGGCTCGACGGCGCGCATAACCGCAACGCGGCCGATGCAGCCGCGGCGTATCTGGCGCGGCTACCTGCGAAGCCCGCGCTCATCCTCGGCGTGCTCGCCAACAAGGATGCGGGCGGCATCCTCGACGCGCTGGCGCCTTATGTCGGGCCGGTGCGGACGGTGCCGGTCCCTTCGCACCCCTTCCACGCCCCCGAAGCCCTCACCGCACTCGCCGCCGCGCGCGGGTTGCAGGCCGAGCCCGCCGCCGACGTCGTCGCCGCGCTCGACAGCTTCTGCGACTGGCCGGGCGACGTGCTGATCCTCGGCTCGCTTTATCTTGCCGGCAGGGTGCTCGCGCTGAACGACGAGGCGCCGGACTGACGCTTTATTGATATTGACTATCAATAACGGACGAGAGACAAGGAACGGGTCAGCGAAAGGACCCTGCCTTGACGCGCACGCTCGAAACCATGTCGACGCCCCTGCCGCACCTGCAACCCGCCGACCCCGCCGCCCGCCTGATCCTGTTCGGCATTCGCCAGATGGGCGCGCAGGGACTGGACGAGGCGACGGCGGCCAACGCCTTCATCACCGCGTTCGGCGTCGATTTCCGGCGGCCGCTGATGATGCTGCGCGTGCTGATGCACGAATTGTCGGTGGCGGCGGCCCGACCGATCCCGATCGCGCCGTGGTGCTGCCCGCGCATGACCGCGGCCGAAGCGACGCTGGTCGAGGCGCTGCGGGGCTTCAACGCGAACCCCGACCGCTCGGCCTATCTGGTCGCCGACCTGATCGGCGTGCGGCGCGCCGATGCGGCGGTCTGTGCGATGGCGGGCGTCGCGTCTGCGTTCGGCGACCTCGGCCTGCCGATCAGACCCGACTGACCTCGACCTGCGCACGACTGCGCCACCATTCGGCGAGCACGAGCAGGACCGCGATCCCGCCCAGCCCCGCGGTCACGTAGAAGACGTTGGCATAGCCATAGACGTCGATTGCCTCGCCCGTCGCCGCACGCCCCAGCGCGCCGACGAGGAACGTCATCGACGACAGGAGCGCATACTGAACCGCGCTGTATTCGCGCGCGGTGATCGAGGAGATATAGGCGACGAACGCCGTCCCCGCGAGGCCGCCGGCGATATTCTCGCCGCTGATCGCGATGAGGAGGCGCATGAGGCGCGGATCGACGCCGATGCTGTCGAGACCGAACAGCCGCGCGAACCCGTCGATCCCCGCCCCGCCCAGCGCCATGTCGGCATAGAGAAGGTTCGACAACGCGGCGACGATCCCGCCCACCACCAGCGTCGGCATCCGCCCCCACGCCGCCAGCAGGAAGCCCCCGAGGGCCACCCCGCCGATCGTCATCCACACCCCGAACAGCTTGGACGCGAACGCCACCTCGTCGTTCGAATAGCCGAGGAAATCGAGGTAGAAGGGAAAGGCGAACGGCGCCCAGATCGAGTCGGCGATGCGATAGAGAAGGATGACCGCGAGGACGAGGATCGCGCCCCATTTCAGCCGGTCGACGATTTCGGCGAGCGGCAGGATCAGCGCGCGATAGCTATGGTCGGCCGCGGCGCGAAGGCCGCCCATCGGCTCGCCCCCGCCCTCATGCTGCGGCAGGCGGCGGGTCCAGCCGGCGACCAGCGCGGGGATGATGACCGTGGCGACGATGATCCACGGCCCCGTCATCCGCGTGAAATCGCTGGCCGAGGGCGCAGTGACGCCCGGCACCGGCGGTTGCAGCGCCGAGACCATGAAGCTGCCAAGCGTGAAAATCGCCCAGGTCCAGCACACCGCGACGATGGCGAGCGCGGTGCGCCGCTTCGCGCGATCCGGCACCGCATGCCCCGCCAATGGCTCCGCTGCGTCGGCGGCGTCGAGCTTCGCCTCGGGCAGGAAGATCGTCACCGCGACCGCGACCAGCATGACGAGGCCGAAGCCGATATAGACGCTAGGCCAGTCGAGCCGCGCCGCCAGCACCAGCGCCAGCGCGCCGCCCGCCAGCGCAGCGAAGCGGTTGCCGAGCTGATAGACCGCCGACAGGAACTCGACCGTCGCGGTATCGTCGGCGATCTCGATCCGCCACGCGTCGATCACCACGTCCTGCGTCGCCGACAGGAACGCGGCGACCACCGCGATCCCCGCAAACGCACCGATCGCGGTCAGCGGGTCGGTCGCGGCAAGCCCCCAAAGCGCGGCAGCCAGCAATGCCTGACACAGCACCAGCCACGACCGCCGCCGCCCCAGCGCGCCGATGACCGGCAGGCGCAGGCGATCGACGACGGGCGACCAGAGGAACTTGAACGCATAGGCAAGCCCGATCCACGACAGCACGCCGATCGTCGCCAGACTGACCTTCAATTCGCCCAGCCACGCATTGAGCGTGCCGATCAAGAGCGTGAACGGCAGCCCCGACGCGAAACCGAGGACGAGCATCGCCGATGTCTTGCGATTGGTCAGCGCCGCGCGGAACAGCGCGACCCCCTTGAGCTTCGTGTCCGTCACGCATCCACCCTTTGTCTGGCCGCGCACCCTATCCGAACTTTCGGCAGAGCATAGCCCAAACGCCCGCAGCTCAGCCGGACAGCAGCCCGTGCTTTCTCAGCGCGTGGCGCAACTGATCGTAGGTCAGGCCCAGCGCTTCGGCCGTCGCGCGTTGGTTGTAGCGGTGCTCGGCCATCGCGCGGGTCAGCAGGCGGCGTTCGTAGGTCGAGACGCGGGTGCGGAAGTCCCCCTCGATCGGCGGTTCGCTCGGCGCGGCGACGACCGGCGCCGGCTCGCCCTCCGCTGCTTCTGGCGCCGCCGTGAAGCCGCCGCTTGATGCCGGACGCCATGGCGAATCGAACGGGTCGATCTGGATCATATCGACCGGCCCGTCGCGCTCCCAGCGATAGACCGCGCGCTCGACCGCGTTGCGCAGTTCGCGGACATTGCCCGGCCAGCGATGGTTTTCGAGCATCTCGATCGCCTCCGGCCCGAAGCCCGGCCAGCGGTCGCGCCCCAACTCCGCCGCCATCCGCCGCCCGAAATGATCGGCGAGCACCAGGATATCGCCGCTTCGCGCGCGCAGCGGCGGCAGCGTCACCACCTCGAAGCTCAGCCGATCGAGCAGGTCGGCGCGGAACGTGCCCTTTAGCACGCGGTCGGGCAGATGCTCGTTCGTCGCCGCGACGATGCGAACATCGACGCGCAGCGGGCGCGACGAGCCGATCCGCGTGATCTCGCCATATTCGACTGCGCGCAGCAGCCGGTCCTGCGCCGCCATCGACAGCGTGCCGAGTTCGTCGAGGAACAGCGTGCCGCCATCGGCCTCCTCGAACCGCCCCGCCCGCGCCTTCGACGCGCCGGTGAAGGCGCCCGCCTCGTGCCCGAACAGCTCGGCTTCGATCAGCGTTTCGGGCAGTGCCGCGCAGTTCATGATGACCAAAGGCTGCGACCAGCGGCCCGACAGGCGATGGAGGCGTTCGGCCACCAGTTCCTTGCCCGTCCCCCGCTCGCCGATGACCAGGACCGGGCGGTCCAGCGACGCCGCGCGGCTGGCGCGTTCGAGCGCGTCGAGAAAGGCGGTGGACTGACCGATTACGGGCGCGACGCGTTCCATGCGCCGCTTGATGGTGGATTTCGCCAATGCTTGGCAACCGAAATCGCGACGCGGATGAACCGAAGGACAGAAATGCGAGGAAAGCCGGCCTCCGAACAAATTGGCACGCCCCCTGCAAAGCACCCTTCGACCACCGCAGAGTGGCAGGAAAAACAGCCAAGGTTCAGGGAGAACCACCAATGTTCGTCAAGGCCAGCCAGAATGTCCGCCACTCGATCGTCTCGGTCCTCGGTGCCGCCGCCGCTTCGACGCTGGTCCTCGGTGTCGCCGCCGCCCCGGCGCGTGCCGCCGGCGAAGACGCCCGCGCCTGGACCGCGCAGGTGAGCGGCTCGCTCCAGCAGCAGATCCGCGAGATGCGCGGCGTCCCCGCCGCCGTGCGGATGCAGAAGGCAGCCGTCGTCGCCGCGCACTTCGATCGCGACGGCACGCTCTATGCCACCTCGCTCGACGTGCCGACCGGCAACCGTGTCCTCGACAACGAGGCGCTGCGCGCGGTCAACGCGACGGCAATCCCCGCGCTGCCCGCCTCGATGCGCGGCCGGGTGCGGGTGGTGCCGGTCGAGGTCTTCTTCGGCACGCCGAATGCCAACCGTGCGCGCCCGGCGATCCGCCGGACCGCGCTGGACCTGGCGGCGCGCATCCAGCAGTCTCATGCAGAGGTTCCCGCCGTCCGGCCGCAAGGCTGAACGGCCACTGCCGGGGCGAGGCCCCCATCCTCGCCCCGGATTTTTAGAATTGCACGCAAGGAGTTCGTTTAGATGGGTATCTTCTCCCGCACCCGCGACATCATCGCCGCCAACGTGACTGACCTGCTCGACAAGGCAGAGGACCCGGCGAAGATGATCCGCATGATCATCCTCGAGATGGAGGAGACTCTGGTCGAGGTTCGCGCGTCGGCCGCTCGCACCATCGCCGACCAGAAGGAGATGCGCCGCCACATCGCCAAGCTCGACAAGCTCCAGGAAAGCTGGACCGAAAAGGCGGAGCTGGCCCTGTCGAAGGATCGCGAGGACCTGGCCAAGGCCGCGTTGGTCGAGCGCCAGAAGGCCGCCGACATGGCCGACCAGCTCCAGACCGAGATCTCCGTGCTCGACGACGCGCTCAAGGCGTCGGAGGCCGACATCGCCAAGCTTCAGAACAAGCTTCGTGAGGCGCGTGCCCGCCAGAACTCGATCGCGACCCGGCTCGAAAGCGCCGAGAACCGCTATCGCCTGCGCGAGATGTATGCCGGCGAGCGGGTGGCCGATGCCTTTTCGCGCTTCGACACGCTGGAGCGCCGGGTCGACATGGCCGAGGGCCGCGCCGATGCCGCGGGCATGGGCGGTGCCAAGAGCCTGGAGGAGGAGATCGCCGAGCTCAAGTCCGCCGAGAAGGTCGATGCCGAGCTCGCCGCGCTCAAGGCCCGCCTCAACAAGGAGGGTTGATCGATGGAAGACGTTTTCCTGCCGATCATGATCTGCGGCATCCTGTTCGTCGGCATGCCCTGGATCATCCTCCACTATCTCACCAAGTGGAAACAGGCGCCGACGATGACCGGCGAGGACGAGAAGCTGCTCGACGAGCTGCACCACCTCGCCCGCCGGCTGGACGAGCGGCTCGAGACGATCGAGCGCATCGTCGCCGCTGACAATCCGGACTTCCGCCTCGAGGCCCCGCGCGGGCGTGACGAGCGGCTGTCCCAATACGAACCCCAGAGGAGGAACTGATGTCTGCCAGCCGCACCAAGCTTTATGTCGACAAGCAGAACGGCAAGTGGATGGGCGTCTGCGCCGGCATCGCGGACTATACCGGGGTCGACGTCATCTGGGTCCGGGTGGGCGCCGTGCTGCTCACCTGCCTCGGCGGGTTTCCCTGGACGCTGGTCGCCTATGGAATGATCGCCTGGATGGCCCCGGCCAAGCCCTATGGCCTGTACGAAAATGCCGAAGACGAGAAATTCTGGCAGCGGGTCCGCTCGAACCCCAAGCGATCGACCGCAGAGGTCCGCTCGAAGTTCCGCGACATCGACCGCCGCCTGGCCGAGATCGAGAGCTTCTATGTGGGCCGCAACAGCCGGCTCGCCGACGAGATCGACCGGCTGCGCTGAAGCGCCCCGGTCGGGGCCGACGAAATCGACCGGCTGCGCTGAGCGCGCCGGTCAACAGGGAGAGAGAAAATGAGTTGGGGTGGACCCGGTTTCGTCCTCGCGATCATCGCGCTTTCGACGATCGGCTGGATGGCGACGACCTGGATGCGCGTGAAGCACGGCTATCCGATCACCGACGATAGCGGCAAGACGATCCACAAGGGGCAAGGCCCCGATGCCGAGCGCAAGATCGAATTGCTGACGACCGAGAACGAGCGGCTGGTCGGCCAGATCGGCCGGCTGGAGGAGCGGATCGCGGTGCTCGAGCGGATCGCCACCGACCCCGCCGAACGGCTGAACCGCGACATCGACGCGCTGCGCTGAAGGGAGAGAAACCATGGACCCGGCCGACAACATCATCCTGCCGAACCTGCCCTGGATCATCGCCGGCGGCATGAGCATCGGCGCCCTGGGCCTGATCGCCTGGATGTTCACCACCTGGCTGCGCGTCAAGAACGGCTATCCGCTCGACGGCGCCTGGGGCCAGGCGATCTATCCGAAGAAAAGCGACGAGGCGATGGAGCGCATCCGGCTGCTCAGCCAGGAGAACGCCCAGCTTCGCGCCGAGCTCGGCTCGATCAAGGACCGGCTTGCGAACGTCGAGCGGATCGTCACCGACAGCGCCCACAGCCTCGACCGCGAGATCGAGCAGCTGCGCGGCAGCCGCACCAACTAAGGGAGACCGGCAATGAGCGCCTGGGTCGTACTCGGTTTCTTCATGATCGTCGTGGGTATCCCGGTCATCGCCGGCGTCGGCGGCGACATGTTCAAGCGCTGGCTGAAGCACAAGGAGGCGATGACCGTCGCCCTCACTGCCCAGACTGCCGAAAAGGCCGCGCAATATGCGGCGCATGTCGAACGGCTGGAGGAGCGGGTGCGGGTGCTCGAGCGGATCGTGACCGATCGCGGCCTCGGCCTTTCCGAGGAAATCGAGCGGCTGCGCGACGCGCCGCTCAACTGAACCAGAACATAAGAGGGAGTGAAGCCATGGATCCGTTTTCGATGGTCGTCGGGATCGTCGCGGTGGTCACGGTCGGCAAGATTGTGCGGGAAAAGGTCAAGACCCGCGAGAGCCAGCCCGCCGCCGATCACCCCGACGCGCTTCGGATGCGCGAGGAAATCCGCACCCTGAAGGAGCGTGTCGCCGTCCTCGAGCGCGTCGTCACCGACAGCGAGGACAGCGTTCGCCTCGACCGCGAAATCGCGCGGTTGCGCGATCCCCGCGACTGATGCCCCCCGTATTCAACCTGGGAGAAGCAGCGATGCAGGACCCCCAATTCTATCTCGTCATGGCCGCCGCCGGCCTCGTCGCCCTCGGCATGGTCACCGCCGGCCTGCTCACCGCCTGGCGCGGCTGGCTGGCGCTCAAGCAGCAGCAGATGGCGCTGGCGGGGCACGTGCCCGTCGACATGCCCGGCCCCTCGCCCACGCAGCGGATCGAGATCGCCGACCTCAAGGAACGGATCAAGAAGCTCGAGGCGATCGCGGCGGGCGTCGACCTCTGATCGAAACGGGCGGAGCCGGCGCGCTCCGCCCGCTCAGGCCGAAGCCTTCCGCCCGTACCGGCCCCAGGTGAAGCGCGACGACAAGGCGAAGTTCCAGACGGCGCCCACCACGATCCCCGCGATCGCCGACAGCGCCCAGTAACCCGCGCGGACATCGTGCAGGAACGCGGCGACGCCGACATTGGCCGCCGCGCCCACCGAACAGACGACGCAGAACGACACCCAGCCGTCGAACAGCGCCTTGGCTCCCTTCAGCCGCCGGTCGCGATAAGTGAGCGCGTTGTTGAGGAAGAAGTTGAACGTCATCGCCGCCGCCGTCGCGACGATCGTGCCGAGGATGAAGCTCGCGCCCAGCCCGACGTAAAGCGCCGACAGGATCGTCATGTGCACACCCGCGCCCAGCGCCCCGATCGCGGAGAACATGGCGAAGCGGACGGGCACGATCTTGCCGAACATGCGATCGTAGAGCGCGATCAGATATTCCATGGCGACGACGTGATCGAGCTTGCTCTCGCCTTCGGTCCGCGTGCGAAACACGTAGGGCAACTCCCTGAAGTTGAGCGGCCGGTCGCTCGCGGTCATGATGTCGAGCAGGATCTTGAAGCCGATCCCCGACAGCTTGGGCACCATCGTACGGAGCAGGTCCGAACGGATCATGAAGAAGCCGCTCATCGGATCGGACAGGTCGGCATTGAGCACCCGGCGCGACAGCCGCGTCGCGAATTCGGACTTGGCCACGCGGTCGCGGTCCCAGTCGCCCGTCCCGCCCCCCGCGACGAAGCGCGAGCCGATGACGAGGTCGAGCGACGGCTCGGCGGTCAGCGTATCGGCCATCGCCGGCAGCAGCGCCTCGTCATGCTGCATGTCGCCGTCGATCACCGCCACCAGCGGCGCGGCGGTGGCGCACATCCCCTCGATGCACGCAGTCGAAAGCCCCCGGCGACCGATCCGCTGAATCACCCTGACCCGTGGGTCCACGCGGCCGAGGTCGCGGGCGATCTGAGCCGTGCCGTCGGGGCTGTCGTCATCGACGAAGATGACTTCCCAGGCACGCCCCGCGAGCACCTGATCCAGGCGCGCGACCATCGTCGCGACGTTCTTCGCCTCGTTGAACACGGGCACAACGACCGCGAGTTCGAGCACGTCCGTGTCAGAGTCCGGCGAGAATGCGGTCGGCCATCTCGCGCGTCGACAGCGACCCGCCGAGGTCGCCGGTCCGCGCGCCGCCCGCGATCGCCGCGGCCACCGCCGCCTCGATCCGGTCGGCCGCGTCGGCCTCGCCAAGCGAGTGGCGGAGCAGCATCGCCGCCGACAGGATCGCCGCGCACGGATTGGCCTTGCCCTGTCCGGCAATGTCGGGGGCGGAACCGTGGATCGGCTCGTACAGCCCCTTGCCCGTGGCGCCCAGCGCGGCGGACGGCAGCATCCCGATCGATCCGGCGCACATCGACGCCTGATCCGACAGGACGTCGCCGAACAGATTGCCGGTGACGATCACGTCGAACTGGCCCGGATCGCGCACCAGCTGCATCGCGGCGTTGTCGACGTACATGTGGGTGAGCGCGACGTCGGGATAGTCGGCTGCCACCTCGATCACCACGTCACGCCAGAGCTGCGAGGTTTCGAGGACGTTTGCCTTGTCGACTGAGCAGAGACGCGACTGGCGCGTCCGTGCGGTCTCGAACCCGACGCGGGCGATGCGCGCAACCTCCGCCTCGTCATAGCGCATGAGGTCGCGGCCTTCGCGCAGCCCCTCGGCACTGGTGCCGCGCGACTTGAGCCCGAAATAGACGTCGCCGGTCAGCTCGCGCACGATGACGAGGTCGATTGCCGCTGCAACCTCGGGGCGGAGCGCCGAGGCGTCCTCCAGCCCCTTGAACAGCTTGGCCGGGCGCAGGTTGGCGAACAGGCCGAGTTCCTTGCGAAGCCCGAGAATGGCCTGCTCGGGCCGCAGCGCGCGCTCCAGCTTGTCGTAGCGCGCGTCGCCGACCGCGCCGAACAGGATCGCGTCGGCACGGTGCGCCAGCGCGAGCGTTTCGGGGGGCAGCGGATGGCCCGCCGCGTCATAGGCCGCGCCGCCGACCGGTGCCTCCTCGAAGGTCAGGTCGAGGCCCGTCGCCTCCAGCACGCGACGCGCCTCGGCGGCGACTTCGGGGCCGATGCCGTCCCCCGGCAACACGGCGATCAGATGCGGCATGAACCCTCCCTCGTGACCGCCCGCCAATGCCCTAGCCGCTGGCGCGCTGCAACCGATCGATCAATCGCGCCCGCGCCGCCAGCGTTTCCGCTGCGCGCCCGGTCAGGAGATCGCGTTCGAGGAAATGACCGGTGATGGCGAGCGCGTCGAAGATCGCGGGCCAGTCGGGTGCCTCGCCCCCCTCGACCAGGAACCGGGGCAATGGAAACAGCTTCGCCTCGTACCCGTGCGCCGCGCCGGTTGATACGGCGCCCCCACTCTTCGGACTGACGAAGCCCAGGTCGTCGCGCGCGCCCGTCGACACGCACTGGTCGAGCGCAAGGCCGAAGCCCAGTTCGGCCAGCAGCAACAGCTCGTACCGCGCAACCAGCCCCGCCCAGCCCCGCGCCGCGGGCGCCGCCTCGACCGCGGCGATGACCGCATCGAGCGCGGCATGGAGGCGCGGATAGCCCTGCCCTTCCGGCAGCGTCGCGACGGTGAGCGCGGTCAGCCACTCGATCGCGGCGGCTGGCAGTGCCTCGGCAAAGAGGGGCGCGCGGCTCTCGACCAACTCGACCGTGAGCGCGGCAAGCTGGCTCTCCGACCGCGCGCGCCAGTCGCCGCGCACGAGATTGCCCGGCTGGAGGACCGGCCTTAGCGCCCGCGAACGCCCACCGCGGACATAGCCCGGCTGCACCCCGTCCTCCGGCGTGAGCGCGCGGACGATCGCCCCGTGCTCGCCATGCGCGCGCACCGACAGGATGATGGCGGTGGCGGCAATGTGCATGCGACTAGCGGAGGCCCAGCAACTTGTGCGTCTGGAGCGACAGCCGCCATTTCGGCCGTTCCATCGCGAACGCGGTCGCTGCGTCCCAGTTCGCCTGCCCCGCCGCGTCGTCGAGCGGCTGGACGAGGAAGTGGCGGAAGTCCCATCCTTCGATCGCGGCGACGTCGGTACCCGCCTGCGGCCAGACCAGCTTCAGTTCGTCGCCGGTCCGCTGGACCACCTCGCTCCCCGCCTTGGGACTGATGCAGACCCAGTCGATGCCGGGATGGACGGGCAGAGTCCCGTTGCTCTCGATCGCGATGGTGAACCCCGCGTCGTGCAGCGCATGGACGACCGCATCGTCGACCTGGAGCATCGGCTCGCCCCCGGTCAGCACGACGAAGCGGCGCTCGGTGCCCGCCCCCCACGCCTCGACCACCGCCGCCGCCAGTGCCGCGGCATCGGCAAAGCGCGCGCCGCCGCCGCCATCCATCCCGACGAAGTCGGTGTCGCAGAACTTGCAGATTGCGCTCGCCCGATCCTCCTCGCGCCCCGACCAGAGGTTGCAGCCGGCGAAGCGGACGAACACCGCGCGTCGCCCGGCATGAAACCCCTCGCCCTGCAGCGTCAGGAACAGCTCCTTGACAGCGTAGCTCATGGCCGCGTCGCATAGATGGTGGGATCGGGCAGGCCGGCTTCCTCGAACCCCTTGGACCGCAGGCGGCAACTGTCGCACAGGCCGCAATGCTTGCCGCCGGGCGCGGGGTCGTAGCAGGACCAGCTCATCCCCGCGTCGAGGCCCAGGCGTGCCGCCTCTCGCGCGATGTCGGCCTTGGTCATGTGCTGGAGCGGGGCGTGGATCTTGAACGGCTGCCCCTCGACCCCCGCCTTGGTCGCCAGTTCCGCCAGCCCCTCGAACGCAGCGATGAATTCGGGCCGGCAGTCGGGATAGCCCGAATAGTCGAGCGCGTTGACGCCGATGAACAGGTCGCGCGCGCCCGCCGCCTCCGCCCAGCCGAGCGCGAGGCTGAGGAAGATCGTGTTGCGCGCGGGCACATAGGTGACGGGAATGTCGTCGCCGACGCCGCCCTTGGGCACGTCGATGTCGGCGGTCAGCGCCGAGCCGCCGAACGCCGACAGGTCGAGCGGAAGGACGACGTGGCGCTTCGCGTCCAGCGCGCGGGCGATGCGGCGCGCGGCGGCAAGCTCGACCTGATGCCGCTGGTTATAGTCGACCGACAGCGCGAGGATGTCGAACCCGGCCTCTCGCGCGTGGCCGGCCGCGACCATTGAATCGAGCCCCCCGGAGACGAGGACAACGGCAAGCGGCGCGGCGGACATGGGGCGTTCTCAAGGCTGTGAATGGGGTGCGCGGCTCTTCGCGGCTTCGCGCCCCCTCTTTGGGATCGCCGCCCCTTCGTGTCTAGTCCTCGCCGATCGCGCTGGTGGTCCGCGTATCGCGCATGCGCAGGTACACGATGAGCGACAGCCCGATCATCGCGGTCACGTACCAGTAGAAGCCGCGCTCCCAACCATTGTCCTTGAACGACAGCGCCACGAACTCCGCGGTCCCGCCGAAGATCGTGTTGGCGAGCGCATAGGGGAGCGCAACGCCCAGCGCCCGGACATGCGCAGGGAACAGCTCGGCCTTCACCACGGCGTTGATCGAGGTGTAGCCGGTCACGATCACCAGCGCCGCCATCACCAGCGCGCCCGCCACCCAGACGTTGCGCGTCTGCTCCAGCGCGGCGAAGATCGGGTAGGTGAAGAGGACGCCCGCGATGCCGAAGCCGATCATCAGCGGCTTGCGCCCGATCCGGTCGGACAGGCCGCCCGCCATTGGCTGGATACACATGAAGACGAACAGCGTGACCGCATTGATCTGGCTCGCCGCCTCCCGGCTGAAGCCGCTGGTGTTGACCAGGAACTTCTGCATGTAGATCGAGTAGGCGTAGAAGGCGAGCGTGCCGCCCGCGGTCAGCAGCATGACGAGCGCGAACTCGCGCGGGTGCCGCCTCAGCAGCATCAGCGCCCCCGACTTCTCCGCACCCTCCCGCTTGGCGTTCTTGTAGCTTTCGGTTTCGGCCAGCCCGCGGCGGATGCGGAACACGACGATCGCCAGCACCGCGCCGATCGCGAACGGGATGCGCCAGCCCCATGCCTCCAGCGCTCGCGGAGACATGGTCGATTGCAGGATCAGGAGGAGCGCGATCGCCAGCAACTGGCCCGAAATCAGCGTGACGTACTGGAACGAGGAGAAGAACCCCCGCCGGTCGCGCCCCGCCATTTCCGACAGATACGTCGCCGAGGCGCCATATTCGCCCCCCACCGACAGCCCCTGCATCAGCCGCGCGAGGACGAGCAGTGCCGGCGCGACCAGCCCGATCGTCTCGTACCCCGGCGTCAGCGCGATGATGAGCGATCCCGCGCACATCAGCGTCACCGACAGCGTCAGGCCGGCCTTGCGCCCATGCCGGTCGGCATAGATGCCCATGATCCACGCGCCCACCGGCCGCATGACGAACCCGACCGCGAATACCGCCGCCGCGCTCAGGAGCTGTGCGGTCTGGCTGCCCTTCGGGAAGAAATGCGGCGCGAAATAGAGGGTGAACGCCGAATAGACATACCAGTCGAACCATTCGACCATGTTGCCCGTCGACCCGCCGATGATCGACTTCAGGCGGTGACGGCGATCGTCGGTGGCCTCGTTCATCACACGCTCCTCGATCGTCATCAGAACCGTAAACTGACCCAGCCGGCAAGAAAGTCCGAGCTGGCATACCCCGCCCTGGTCAGCGACGGCCCTGCTGCCAGATGCTCGTACCGGCCCGTCACCGACAGGCGCGGGGTGATCGACCACACCGCCTGCAACCGCGCCACGTCGGCGATCTTAGCGTCGGCGACGTTCTGCGTGCCCGCGAACGGCTGGCCGTTCGCGCGGTAAACCGCGTCGCGAACGTCGTCGCGCCAGGCGAGCTGATATTCGGCGGTTACCCGCACCTTCTTGACCGGCGAGAAGGTGAAGTTGGGCGCGACCGCAATCAGGTTCGAGGGCGTCAGGAACAGCGCATAGCTGTAATAGATGTTGTTCCCGAAGGGGGCATAGGCGTTGCGCAGCTTGCCGTCGCCATACCCGCCGCCGCCGCTCGCATAATCAAAGTGGACGCCGATCCGCGGCGAGGTCGGGCCTTTACCGAGGCGATAGGTCTGCGCGATGAAGGCGTGCCAGGCGTCGATCTCCTGGTCGATATAGGTCCCCCATTGGTGGTTGACCGACCAATCGATGTTGAACCGCCCCGCATCGCCCCACAGCCGTGCGCCGGCATAGAAACGCTCCGCCGGCCCGATGCGCCCGCCCCAGGCGCCCACATCGTTGCGGCGGCGCCAGACGAAGGGGTCGAAATAGAGCGAGGACTTGCCGAACCACGTCTTGGGCAGGACGAAGCCCATGGTGACGCCCGAGAAGCGCCGCGCGGGATCGATCACGTCGTCGTCGGTGCCGAGGTCGCCATATTGCGTTGGCTTCAGGTCGAACAGGTCGATGCGCATCTTGCTGCCCCGCGCCCATAGGCGAAGGCCGTTCAGCGTATACCGAATCGTGTTGTTGTCGCGCTGCGACACGAGCAGGTTCGGCCCGTCGGTGAACTCCTGCCGGCCATAGCGGGCGCCCACGTCGACGCCGCCGACTTCGGCGGTGGCCTCGGCGAAATATTGCTGGAACACCACATCGTTGCGCAGCGTCGCGGCGGGCACGCCAAGGTTGCGGCCCGAGATGCCGCCATGCGCGACCTCGCCGAAGAAGCGCAGGTGCGGGCCGACATGCAGGTCGGCGCCGAGGAAGATGCGGTTGATGTCCTGTCGCTGCGCCTCCGCCTCGCGCAGGTTGGGGTTGGTGGTCAGGTTGACGCGCGCGCGCAGCTCGCCCGACAGCGTCAGGTACACGTCGCCGTCATCGTCGATGGGCAGGAACTTCAGCCGGTCGATGAAGTCGTCGCGCTTGGCGGGATCGCGCATCATCCGCCAGTCCTCGGCCCAGCGCGACAGGTTGAAGCCGTTGGTGGTCGCGCCGTCGCCAGCGGCGGCGTTGGGATAGCTGCTGACGGTCGGGTTTGCGGGATTGCGGGTCTGGCCCGCCTCGCTTGGCGCGGTCTGGGCAATGGCAGGGGCGGCGAGCGCGAGCGCGAGAGGGGCCGTGGCGCTTGCAAGCGCGCGGATCGGACGGATCATGACGAGCCTTCCTTATTCGGCCGGGACGGCGTTGGCGGGCAGCTCGTCCACAGGGCGTGCACGGCCCGACAGCGCCGCGTTCAGCTGCTCGCGGTCGAGGCGCCCCTCCCAGCGCGACACGACGATCGTCGCCACCGCGTTGCCGATGAAATTGGTGAGGCTGCGGCATTCGGACATGAAGCGGTCGACGCCGAGGATCAGCGCCATGCCCGCGACCGGCACCGTCGGCACGATCGACAGTGTGGCGGCAAGGGTGATGAACCCCGCGCCGGTGACGCCCGCCGCGCCCTTCGACGACAGCATCGCCACGCCCAGCAGCAGCAGCTGCTGGCCGAGCGACAGGTCGACGCCCACCGCCTGCGCGATGAACAGCGCCGCCAGCGTCATGTAGATGTTCGTGCCGTCGAGGTTGAAGCTGTAGCCGGTCGGCACGACCAGGCCGACGATCGACTTGGGGCAGCCCGCCCGCTCCATCTTCTCGATCAGGCTGGGCAGCGCGCTTTCGGACGACGAGGTGCCGAGGACGAGCAGCAGCTCGGCCTTGAGATACGCGATCAGGCGGAAGATCGAGAAGCCCGCCAGCCGCGAGACCGCCCCCAGCACGACGACGACGAAGAGCAGGCTGGTGAGATAGAAGGTGCCGACCAGCGCGGCGAGGTTGGCGAGGCTGCCGACGCCGTACTTGCCGATCGTGAACGCCATCGCGCCGAACGCGCCGATGGGCGCGGCCTTCATCAGGATCGCCACGACCTTGAAGACGGCGAGCGACAGGTCCTCGAGCGCGCCCGTGATCCGCTCCCCCCGCTCGCCGATCATGGCAAGGCCGATGCCGAACAGGATCGCGACGAACAGCGTCTGGAGGATGTTGCCCGCGGCCAGGCCGGCGATGAAGCTGTCGGGAATGATGCCGAGGAGGAAGCCCGTCAGCGTCGTCTCGTGCGCCTTGGCCGCATAGTCCGCGACCTTGCCCGCATCGAGGGTGGCGGGGTCGATGTTCAGCCCCGCGCCCGGCTGGATGAGGTTGGCGACGATCAGCCCGACGATCAGCGCCAGCGTCGAGAAGAAGAGGAAGTACGCGAACGCCTTGCCCGCGACGCGGCCGACCGAGGCGAGATCGCGCATGCCCGCAATGCCCGTGACGATCGTCAGGAAGATCACCGGCGCAATGATCATCTTCACGAGCTTGATGAACCCGTCGCCGATCGGCTTCATCGCCTCCCCCGTTTGGGGATAGAAATGGCCGAGCAGCACGCCCGCGGCGATCGCCGCCAGCACCTGGACATAGAGGTGGCGGTACCACGGTTTGGGCGCCGGGGGCGGCAGGACGCTGTCTTGGGCGATCATCGAACCTCTCCTTGCCGCTCTTCGGGCGGATCGTTGGAAGCGGCTAATGTGTCGCCGGACGCGGTGCGGCGGCGAACGAATAGCGCAACCCCGCGAAAAGCCCGGTTATCCGTCGATTGTTCCGCGCTCGGTCCGATGGGGGCGTGTAGAATGCTGCATGCCGACCCCGGCGATCGTGCAAGGATTTGCACACTCGGCCGGCGCGTCTAGAACACGGCATGACTCGCGCCGCCCGTACCGGCCTTGGCTGGCTGATTGCCGTCGCGCTGGCCGCGGCGCTGGCGGCGTTCGTCGCCGGCTGGGTGACGCGCGGGCGGGTGCGTGCGGGCCTTGCCGAAACCGTCATGGCCGATGCACGGCTACGCGCCGCTTTGCTCGACAGCGAGCTTGCCCGCTACCGGCTGATGCCCCTGGCGCTGGCCGACGATCGCGACGTGGTGGCAGCGCTGGAGGGCAAAGCCGGCGCGATCCCCGCGCTCGACCGCAAGCTCGAGGCGCTGGCGGCGAGTACCGGCGCCTCGGTCATCTATGTCGTCGATGGTCGCGGGCGGGGGATCGCGGCCAGCAACTGGCGGACGCCAACCAGCTTCGTCGGCAACGACTACGCTTTTCGCCGCTACGTCCGCGAGGCCGTGGACAGGGGCAATGCAACACAGTTCGCCCGCGGTACCGTCAGCCGCCGAGCCGGCCTGTTCTTCTCGCGTCGCAGCGTCGATGCGGGCGTCGTCGTGGTGAAGCTGGAGTTCGACCGCATCCAGGCCGACTGGGCGCGCGCGGGCGGCGAAACCTTCGTCGAGGATGCCGAGGGCGTCGTCTTGGTCTCCAGCCGCCCCGAATGGGTGTTCCGCCGCACCAGCGCGATCGACGCGCGGCACCTGGCCGAACTGCGCGCCGACGCCAGCTTGTCGGAGGCGTCGCTCCGCCCCCTGCCCGCGATGCGCGATGCGATCGCCGCACGCGTGCCCGCCGCGCAGCCCGGCTGGACGCTGACGCTGCGCCGCGCCGCCGCGCCGCTGGTCTGGCCGAGCGTCCGCATCGCCGCGATCGGCGCCGCGCTGGCGGTGATCGCAGCCGGGGCCCTCGCCTGGGGCCTTGCCCAGCGTGCCGCGCTCGCCCGCCGACGCACCGCCGAGCTGGAGGCCGCGGTCGCGACCCGTACCGCGGCACTCACCCGCGAGATGGAGGAGCGCGCGTCGAGCGAGGCGCGCGCCGCCGAGCTGCGCGAGGGGCTGCGCCAGGCCAACCGCCTCGCCACGCTCGGCCAGGTAACCGCCAGCGTCGCGCACGAGACCGCCCAGCCCGTGGCCGCGATCCGCACCTATGCACAGACCAGCGCGATGCTGCTCGACCGCGGCGACGCGGCGGCGGTGCGCGAGAACCTGACGACGATCGCCCGCCTGTCGGACCGGATCGGCACCGTGACCGAGCGGCTCCGCGGCTTCGCCCGCCGCCGACCCGGCCCGCTCCGTCCGGTGCCGCTGGCCGAAGTCGTTGAGGGCGCCGTGCTTATCCTGAAGGAGCAGCTTCGCGCCGTCGCCTTTGCCGCCCCGGCGATCGACCCCGCGCTGCAAGTGATCGGCGGTCGCGTCCGCCTCGAACAGGTGCTCGTCAACCTGATGCAGAATGCGCTCGAGGCCCTGCGCGACCGCCCCGCCCCGCGATTGGCGCTATCGCTCGATGCCGGCCCGGCGCGCGTCGTGCTGGCAGTCGAGGACAACGGCCCCGGCATCCCGCCCGAGGTGGCCGCACGGTTGTTCGCGCCGTTCGTCACCAGTCGCGCGGAGGGCCTCGGCCTCGGCCTCGTCATCGCGCAGGATATCATGATTGAAATGGGCGGCTCGCTGCGCCACGTCGCGGGCGACGCGGGCGCACGGTTCGAGATCGAGATGGTGCGCGCATGACCGACCCCGCCCCCGTCGCGCTGGTCGACGACGACGACGACCTGCGTACGGCGACCGCGCAATTGCTGACGCTGGCGGGGCACGAGGTTCGGCCCTTTCCCGCCGCCGAGCCCGCTCTCGCCGCACTGACTCGCGACTTTCCAGGCGTCGTCGTGACCGACATCCGCATGCCCGGCATGTCGGGGCTGGAGCTGTTCCGCGCCTTGCAAGCGCGCGATGCCGAACTGCCGGTGATCCTCGTCACCGGGCATGGCGACGTCGACATGGCGGTATCGGCGATCAAGGCGGGCGCGTGGGACTTTCTCGCCAAGCCCTTCGGCCCCGACGCGCTCATCGCCGCCGTCGCGCGGGCGGGCGCGACGCGCAGCCTCACGATCGAAAACCGCCGGCTACGCGCGCTGGCGGAGGCATCGGCGGGCGAGGAACTGATCGGGCGCAGTCCGGCGATCGCGCGGCTGCGCGCCAGCCTGCCGACGCTGGCCGATGCCGATCTCGACATCGTGATCGAGGGGGCGACGGGCACGGGCAAGCAGTTGGTCGCCCGGCTGATCCACCGGGCGGGCAGGCGCGGCCGCCATCGCTTTGCCGTCATCGACTGCGCGGCGGTCGGCGGGATCGACCCGCTGTTCGAGGCGCGCGGCCCGATCGCCGGCGCCGACCGCGGCACGCTGTTCCTCGACAATCTCGACCGCGCGAGCCCCGCGCTCCAGCACCGCCTCGCCCAGTTCGCCGAGCGCCGCGCCGTCGCGCTGGCGACGCGCGACCCGGTGGGCGTCGACGTGCGCATCGTCGCCGCGATCGACGAGGGCGCCCGCGATCGGCTCGAGCCGGCGCTCTATCACCGGCTGGCGGCCGCGACCCTACGCCTGCCGCCGCTGGCCGAGCGAGCCGATGACGTGCCCCTGCTCGCCGCGCACTTCCTGTCCTCGATCGCGGCCGCGCGCCGGCTTCCCGTCCCGCCGATGGCGGTCGCTGCCGCCATGCTCGCGCGGCGCGAGTGGCCGGGGAACGTGCGCGAGCTCGAAATGGCTGCCGAGCGCCTGGTCCTCGGCCTCGACGATGCGGACGAGCCGGCGGCCGGCGACCTTCCCCTCCCCGACCGTGTCCGCGCGTTCGAACGGGCCGCGATCGAGGATGCGGTGCGGCGCGCGGGCGGCGAGGTCGCCGCCGCCACCCGCCTGCTCGGCATCCCGCGCGAGACCTTCTACTATCGGGTGAAGCGCCTCGGCATCGACCTCAAGGACCTTCGCGGCTAGCCCGCCTTGTCGGCGCGCGCCGCCGCGATCGCCTTGCGAAGCGTCGGCAGATCGACCGCGCCGGGGATCAGATAGCGCCCCACCAGCATCGCCGGTGTCCCGGTCAGGCCCATCGCGCGAGCATAGCCGCGGGTGCGCGCGATGACGCCTTCGATCTCGCCGGCATGGCGATTTTCGTCGGTCTTCAGCCGTTTCCAGTCGAGGCCCGCGCGCGCTGCCGCCGCCCGGATCGCGGCCCCGTCGATCCGCCCCTGCGTCGCCATCAATGCGTCGTTGAAGGCCGCGTGCCGGCCCTGATAATTCGCCGCGATCGCCGTCCGCGCCGCCTCGACCGAGGGCGCGCCGAAGATCGGCCAATCGCGATAGACGATGCGCAGGCGCCGGTCCTCGCGCTTCAACTGCTCGATCGCGGGGTGGATGCGGCGGCAATAAGGGCATTGATAGTCGGAAAAGACGACCAGCGTGACGTCGGCCCCCTTCGGCGTCACGCTCGGCGCGACCGGATCGCCCGCGATCTCACCCCGGACCGCTGCCGCCTCCCCCGCGCGGCGCGTGTCCCCCGCCTCCTCCAGCGACTGCGCCGCGAGCGGCAGCGCGGCGGCACCCAGTATAGCGACGGCGAGAAGAGCGGATTTCAAGGCTGGGTCACCATTGCGGTTTGGATTGCAAATCCGGCGACGAGAACGAACACCCGTCCGGCGACGCTCGATCGGATCGCCAGCGCCTTCGCCCGAACGGCTGCCCCTGTCCAGACCGGACGGGTAGCTGTCGCTCCCGAACCGGGCCCGCCGGTTTGACGCGCGCCAGTTTTGGTCTAAGGCCCGCCGCACGGTCGGGGAGTGGCGCAGCCCGGTAGCGCGCTTGCTTTGGGAGCAAGATGTCGCAGGTTCGAATCCTGTCTCCCCGACCAACTCCCGCCCGCGCAGCACGCGAGTCCGCCGGGCTCAGCGGCTCGGATCGCTCGCCTCGCCCGACGTCACGAGAAAACCCTTCGCCAGCGCGTGGTAGAGGCGTTCCTTGCAGGCGACCTGCGCCACGCCGTCGGCGATCAGGGCCGAGGCGAGGAGCGGCATCATCAGGCCGCGGCTCGCGGTCGTCTCGGCGATGATGATGACCGCGGTCAGCGGCGCGCGCACGACGCCGGTGAAATAGGCGACCATGCCCAGCAGCACGACGGCGCCGGGCGGATAGGCGGGGAAAAGCTCCCGCAGCATCGCGCCGAGGCCGGCACCCACCGACAGCGACGGCGCGAAGATGCCGCCGGGCATGCCCGACACCGCCGTCGCCAGCGTGCTCGCGAACTTCGCCGCGCCGAACCAGACTGGGACTTCCGCCCCGGTGATGATGCCGCGTGCCGCCCCATAACCCGTGCCCCATGTCAGGCCGGTCGCGACACCGATCGCCGCGACGATCAGCCCCAGCATGCCAGCAAACACCGCGGGCCGCCGCTTGATCGCCGTCATCGGCGCCCAGCGCACGCGCCCTGCGCCGATGACGAGGCGCGAAAACAGCGCGCCGGCCAGCCCGCCCGCAATCCCGGCAACGGGCGCCGCCAGCAGCGTCTCGCGCACGCTCAGCGTCTGTCGCATCACCCCGAAATAGACGTAATCGCCCGACAGGCCGAGGCTGACCATCCCCGCGATCAGCACCGCCGTCATGACCAGGAGCGTCATCCGCTGCTCATAAGCGGCGGCGAGTTCCTCGATCGCGAAGGCGACGCCTGCCAGCGGGGTGTTGAACGCGCCCGCCACCCCCGCCGCGCCGCCGGCGATGAACACCGAGGCGCGCAGCGGCACCGCGAGCAGGCGGTGGGCATAGCCCATGATCGACGCGGCGACCTGGACCGTCGGCCCTTCCCGCCCGGTCGAGGCGCCGACGAGCAGCGTGCCGATCGTCAGCAACAGCTTGACCGAGACCGTCCGGAGCGAGACGAGGCCGGTCATCGCGTGATCCGGGTCGTGCGTCGCGGCCATCACCTGGGGGATGCCCGATCCGCGTGCCGCCGGCGCGATGCGCGCGGTCAGCCAGGCGATCGCGGCGAATCCGGCGGGCGTCACGATCAGCGGTGCCCACCACCAACGCTCGGCGAGCACGGCGAACGCCTCACCCGCCCGATCGGCGGCCGCAGCGAACGCGAGTGCGACGAGGCCGATGAGCACCGCGCCGCCGAGGATCGCGGTCCGCCGCCGCCAGATCGGCGCAGTGGGGCCGTGCCGCTTCAGCGCGACCCGCGCCTGGCGAAGGGTCGGTCCGCGCATGATGCTAGACCGCGCCCGGCCGGCGAGCGGTGAGCGCCGGCCAGCCACATCGAGAGAATCGCGCGACGTCGTTCGCGGTCGGCAAGGCCAGCGATCCTCCTGGTAGGGCCAAGCCAACCGCGGGGCTGGCCGAACGAAACGCTGGTGGGCCCGGCAGGACTCGAACCCGCAACCTAGCCGTTATGAGCGGCCAGCTCTAACCATTGAGCTACAGGCCCCCAGCGCCTCTCGCCTAGCCGACCTTACGCGGCGACGGCAAGCGGGGGTGTCGCGGCGGCGGCGACGAGATCGGCCTCGCTCGCCGGTCGGACGCCGTGATGGTCGAGGCGGTCGAGCACCGCATCCCACCATGCGTAAAAACGCGCGAGATCGTCGGCGTTGCGGACGTACGGCGTCATACCCGGGACGATCGTCGGCGAGTGGAAGGAGAAGTTGAGAAGCTCGACCCCGTCCGCGACCGCCCGGTCGATCGCGCGCAAGGCCTCGGCCAGCGGCATCTCCTCGGGCGTCAGCGCGATACGGTCGAGCAGGCCGAGCCGCGAGGCGACGCCGCGCCCCCGCGGCAGGCGATCGAACAGGTCGTAGAGCGCGGCGCCCCCTGCCCGCATTGCGCCCAGCCAGACCGTCGTCAGCGGCAGTTCGAGCAGCGCGCCGCCCGGTCCCGCGCGAAAGGCGTGATTGCCGACATGGCGGAAATCGGGCCCGCCCTCGCCAGTATAGCAGAAGCCCGATCGCATCGAGCTGTCGATGACATAGCCCCGCTCGGCGAGCAGCCCGAGCGTCGCCGGGCCCATGCCATAGCGTCCGGCGCGGAACATCCGCGGGCGACGCCCGAACCCCGCCTCGATCGCCGCCCCCAGCGCGTCGAGCTTGGCCCCCTCCAGCGCGGGCGACAGGTTGCCGGCGAAGCTGTGCGGGCGGTTGACGACCTCCTCATGCGGGGGCGTGACCCAGGGGTGCAGATGCGCGCCCACCGCGCTCACCCCATCCTCCAGCAGCTTTGCGATCGTGTCCGCCGCCTCCGGCGTCGAGGCGACGGGATAGTCGGTCAGGTAGGTGAGCGGCACGCCGCGATCGGCGAAGCGGCGGTGCATCGCCGGCAGGGCGCGGATGGCGGTCACCGCCGTCGCCTGCCGGTCGAAGGGGGCGTTCCAGTCGAACTCCTCCTCGGTATCGATGCAGATGGCGAAGCGCGTGCCGAACCCCTCGGGCCAGCGAAAGCGGGGGCCGGTCGGCGGAGCGACGGCGGCGGGCCAGGGAGCGGTCGACATGGCCCTGCCCTATCCCATCCGTGTCAAGAATTGGTTGCGGCGCGTCCCGTATCGTGGCCAGCGGCGGGCAGCCGGACCTCGATCGCAGCGGGGCCGAAGCCGATATCACCGCCCAGCTCGCGCGCGAGATTTTCGGCCAGCCGCAACGCGAAGCCGGTGCCGAGCGGCAGCGCGGCGAACGTCGCGTCCTCCTCGCTCACTTCGCCGGCGGCGCGTGCGTGGTCGGGCAGGCCGGCGGGCCGCGAAATCGACAGCGTCAGGCGATCGCCCGCTTCCTCGATGGTCATGGCCAGCACCTCGCCGCGGGTGGTGGCGGCGAGCATCGTCGCGATCAGTCGGCCGAACAGCCGCTCGATCGCGTGGCGGTCCCCCTCCACCGCACCATCGCGCTCGGGCAGCGCGATCGTGGCACCGCGAAGCTCGGCCAGCGGCGCCAGGTCGTGCGCGACCGAGCCCAATACCGCGCGCAGCGACACCGCCTCTGGCCGGAGGGTCAGCGCATCGCTCTCGATCTTGGCGGCGAGGTCGAGGTCGTCGATCGCGCCGAGCAGGTCGCGGGCGTGGCGATGAATCGAGCGCGCGCGGTCGCGATACGGGTCGGCAACCGGGCCGAGCATCTGAAGCGAGATCATCTCCGAAAAGCCGATGATCGCGTTGGTCGGCGTCCGCAGCTCGTGGACGAGCTGGCGCAGGGCGTCGGGCGCGGGCGCCGGCGCGCCGGTGGGTGCCGCGACCTCACCAAAATGCGGGCGGCGCGCGGTGCCCTGATACCCCGTGAACCGGCCGGAGGCGGGATCGAAGGCGGGCATCGCAGAGATCAGCCAGTCGCCGGTCGCCGGGCCGTTGCCGTCGATCCGCAGCCGGGCGTCGCGAAACCGCGATCGCTGGCGGAACGCGCCCGCCGCCACGCCGTCGACACGGGCAAGGCCGGTACCGCCCGCCAGCCGCAGCGACAGGCCGATCAGCGCGGCACGGCCGATCCCGTCGGCCCAGCGGATGATCCCCTCCGCATCGGTCTCGAAGCGCATCCGCGCCTCGCCCGCAGGCTGGCTTTCGTCGTTGGCGACTGGACGCGCCCTTTCGCGCGCGTCCCGAAACGCATCGATGCGGGCCACCACGTCGGCGATGCGGAACGGCCCCTCCGGCGTCGGCTCGGGCGGGGGCGGCGGTGCCGGCTGGGCCTCGCTGCGCCGGACCGC
>CAJYLT010000077.1 GCA_913775795.1 uncultured Sphingomonas sp.
CGCATCGCCGCGCCGCCGTACAGCGGGACAAGGTCGGCAACGCGCAGCCAGGGGCCATGCTCGACGATCGGGCCGATGTCGAAGCCGACGATCTCCTTGCCCTCGCGCTGGCTCGCCTGCACCGCGATGGCGAGGTCAACAGTCGCGCCCGAGGCATCGGCATAGCGGCCGATGAGGAAATGGTCCGCGCCCGGATAGCTCGGCGTCCAGGGCGCGAGCGGGTCGATCGGCACGCGCCGCCAGCCGGGCACCTGCGGCAGGTCGATGCGCGCGGGGAGGACGGCGGCGCGCGCGTCGATGGCGTGCGCCCAGCCCGCCGCCGCGACGGCGATACCGAGCGACGCGCCGGCGACGGGCAACAGCGCGGCGGCAAGGCGCGGCGTCTTCTGCAACGCTGCCGGATCGAACCAGGGTGCATCGGCGTCGCGGTCGAACCACGGCCAGGCCAGCGCCAGCACCGCCGCCATCACGACGCCGAAGAAGATCCAGCCATAGACGATATGGTCGAAGCCCGTCGCCGCCTCGAGCGAGGTCAGATGCGCAGCGTAGATGGTGCCCCACGCCCGCACCCCGTTGGCAAGCACCGGCGCCGCCAGCGCGAACACCACGAACGCGATCCGCCGCGGCCACGTCGTGAAACAGACATTCGCCGCCAGCACGGCAAAGGCGAGCATCGCGAGGACGAAGCGCGCGCCGGAGCACTCCTCCGCCACCTCGAACACCCCGTCGGGGCTGACGATCAGCACGCCGTCATAAGTCGCGGGCACGCCCGTCAGGTGGAGGAGCGGCATCACCTGTCGCACCGTCAGGTCCTGAAGCGGCGCTTCGATCGACTGGCCGAAGGGCACGAGGAAGAACAGCCAAGCCAGCGGAAAGGTGAGCGCAAGAGCGATATTGGGGCCGAGGATCGCGATCGCGCTTCCCTGTGCCATGACGACGAGGCCGAGGTGCCGCAGCACCGCCACCCCCGCCGCCGCGCCGATCAGCCAGCACAGCGCCCCGCTGCCGACGACTACCAGCCCCGGCCACCAGCCGGTCGGGCTGAGGTCCGCCAGCCCCTCGCGCCGCTGCCAGACCAGCCAGCCGAAGATAGGGAGGACGAGCAGGCAATGACCGAAAGTTTCGGAGTGCCAATAAATGCCGCCGAGATCAGCAACGTCCCGGAGGAAGAGGAGCGCGAGGCCGACCACGACCAGCCCGAGCAACGCCCCATGCCGCCGCCATCCGGCATCGAACGCCACCGGGCGCACCATCGCCGCAGCGGTCATGCGGCCACTCGCCTTTCGAACGGACGGTCGAGGATCGCGTCGAGCGCGGCAAGACGCGCGGCCCAGCTATAGCGGTCCTCGACGCATGCGCGTGCCGCCCTGCCCTGCGCCTCGGCCGCGTCGCGGTCGGCAATCAGCGCGGCGATGCGGTCGGCGAAGGCGTCGGCGTCGGCCGCGACGGACAGCGTTCCGCGATGCTCGATCCCCTCGGCCGCGACGGCAGAGGCGACGATCGGACGCGCCATCGCCATCGCTTCCAGCACCTTGTTCTGCACGCCGCGTGCGGTGAGCAGCGGCGCGACGACAATCGGCGCGGCGGCGAGCCAGGGGCGCACGTCGACGACCTCTCCGATCACACAGATGCGTGGACCGGCGAGTGCCTGCACCGCCTTGGTCGGCGCGCGGCCGACGATGTTGAAGGGTCGGTCGATGCCCCGTTCGGTGAGGCGTGGCATCACCTCGCCCGCGAACCAGCATGCCGCCTCGACATTGGGGGCGTAATCCATCTGGCCAGTGAAGGTGAGGCCCGGCGTCGTGGCCGACCGGTCGAACGCGGCTTCGGGGTCGAAGAAGGCGGTGTCGATGCCGTTCTCGACCACCGACACGCGGGGTGCCGGGCCGCCGGCGCGGAACAGCGCGGCTTCGGCTTCGCTGACGAACAGGCTGGCATCGACGCGCGCGGCCACGTCATGCTCGAACGCGCCCAGCAGCCGCGCCTCGCGCGCCATGACCCAGCCCATCGGCGGGCCGGCGGTTTCGGCGTAGGAGGCGAACTTGGCGCTATCGACGTCGCAGAAGTCCATGACGACGCGCGCGTCGGACGGGGCGGGCAGGTACTGCGCCATTTGGCCGGAAAAGACGAAGATCGTGTCGATGCCCTCGCGCGCCAGCAATTCGCGCACTCGCGCGGCGATGCCGGTGTCGGCGAATGCGGTGAGCGAGACCGGCTGGCCGCTTGCCAATGCCTCCAGCCCCGCGCGCCATTGCGGCTTGCCGCGCCAGGCGACGTGGTGGCTGGCGCAGACCTCGCCCAGCACCGCGCCGTGATGCAGGTCGCGGGGTTGGTCGGCGAAGGTGACGAGATGCACCGGTCCTCTGGCGGCCAGATGCCTGAGCAAATGCCAGCCGCGGATCTTGTCGCCGCGATCCGGGGGATAGGGCACTCGATGCGCCAAGAACAGCGTCGCGCCCATCACCCCAGCCCGCGTGCGATCCACGGCCCGATCAGGTTGGCGACCGGCAACGGCAGCTTCTTCCAAAGCTCGGTCTTGCGCGCATATTTGGGATCCAGCGGATTGACCGTGCGCGGCGCCGAGCCATCGAGCGTGCGGCGCCAATAGCCGAGCGGGCGCGCGGGATAGCCGAAATTCTTCTTGAACGCCGCCGGCCCCGTCCCCGCCTTCGACCGGCCGAGGTCGAGGCGCCTGCACCCCCGGTCGAGCGCATGGCAGGCATAGGCATAGAACATGCGCTCGTTGCCGCGCAGCTCGCGTGCCTCGCGCACGCCGCCGCCCCAGAAGGGATACATCGCCCCCTTCCAGTAAAGGCTGAGCGTCGAGGAGATCGGCCGTTCCCCCTGCCACACGGTCAGGATATCCGCGCGGTCGCCCATCTCGGCGAGGATCGCGCGGAACAGCGCGCGCGGGAAGATGGGCGTGCCGAGGTTGCGGACGGATTCGGAATAGACGCGGTGATGCGCGGCAAGGTCGCGGTCACCCTGCCCCACCGTCACGGTCAGGTCGTTGGCGAACGCCTTTCGCACCTCGGCGCGCTGGCGCTTCGGGATCGCGAGGAGTTCGCTCTCGTGATCGGCGGTCAGGTCGCGCGCGAAATCGAGATAGGTCGTGTCGTCGAGGTGCCAGCCCTCTCCCGACACGCGCCCGCCGCGCAGTTCGAAGGTCGGGGTGCCCAACCGCTGCGCCAGCGCCCACCCCGCCGCTTCCAGCGCGGCATGGGTGGTGTCGTCGTCGGCAAGGATGCCACCCTCGACTCCGAACCCGACGGAGGTCAGCGAGCGGCCGACGACCGGCGAGCGAATGTCGATGAGCGGCAGCACGCCCGCGACGATCCCGCCGCGCTCGGCGATCAGATAGTGGGGGTGCTGGCCGCATCCGCGCTCGATCGCGCGGCTCCAGCCCGGCAGATGAAAGGGCGTCGCGTCGGACGCGTCGGCGAGAAACGCCTCGATCGCGGCGCTATCGCGCGAGTCGGCAAGATCGGCCTCGCGGATGGTCGCGGCGGGGGGCACGAAGGGGGCGTTCACGCCAGCGCCGCCGCGGCGCGCGCGGCAACCGCATCGGCGCGGCCCCAGGCGTGATTGGCGGCGAGCCGTTCCAGCTTGCCCGCCATTGCGCCAAGGCGGCTGTAATGGCGGATGCGCGACTTCAATGGCGCGTTGCGGACGCGCGGCTGGCCGGGGTCGATTTCCCAGGGATGAAAATAAAAGATCGCCGGATCGCCCGCTGCGTTGGCGCGCACGATCGCCTTTTCGACGACGCCAGAGGGCAGCAGGCGGAAGAAGCCGCCGCCCGCGGTGACTTCGCGGCCCAGCACCGTCGCGACCGTGACGGGCAGCTCGACCAGCGCGCTGTCGGCAATCGGCCGGAACGCCCGGCGCGGTGCGTCCGGCCAGCCATAATGATCGTGCGCCAGCGGCGCGATCGACGAGGAATAGGCATAGCCCGCCTCCGCCAACACTGCATGCGCCCAGGGGGTGCGCGCATCGAATGAGAAGCTCGGCGCGCGATAGCCCGTCACCGCCTGTCCGCCCGCATCCTCCAGCGCCGCACGCGCACGGGCGAGGTCATCGCGGAACCGGTCGGGCGTGAGCGTGATGACGCGGTCATGGTCCCAGCCGTGGCTGGCAACCTCATGCCCGGCATCGGCAATGCGGCGGATGAGCTTCGGATAGTGATGCGCGACCCAGCCCAGGGTAAAGAACGTCGCCCTGACCCCCGCCGCCTCGAACAGCGCAAGCACGGCATCGGTGTTCGCCTCGACCCGGTGATGGAGCTGCGGCCAGTCGGCCTTGTCGATCACGCGCTCGAACGCGCCGACCTGAAACCAGTCCTCGACATCGACCGACATGACGTTGATCGGCCCGGCCCCGAGCGAGCGGTCGTGATACATCTGAAGCCTATCCCGCTCAGGCGGCCGAACCGCGCAGCATCGCCTTTTCCGGCCGCGTGTCGTTTTCCACCCAGTCGACCAGCAGCGTCAAGACGCGGCGCAGCGCCGCATCCTGTGCCTCCAGCCGATCCTCCAGCTCGGCGACGCGGCGTTCCAGCATCGCCTCGGTCGCCAAAGTCGGCGACGGGGGCTGCGACGGCGGCGGGGGCGGTCCCTCGGGCCGGATCGGGCGCGCGGCCGCACCGACGTCGAGCGGGCGGACGACCGGCTCGGGCAGCGGTGCGGGCGGCGCCATGTCGGCATCGAGCTCGGCGGTCACGTCGGCGACATGCCGCGCCTCGAATTGCTCGACATTCTCGATCGCGCCGTGGAGCATCAACCGCGCGGCCAGCTGGTTCAGCCGGCGCGGCACGCCGCCCGACCAGGCGTGGAGCGCGGCGATCGCGCCCTCGTCGAACGACGGATTGCCCGTCCAGCCGACGACCTTCAGCCGGTGGGTCAGATACGCCTCCACCTCCTCGACGCCCATCGGCTCGAGGTGGTGCATCGCGATGACGCGCTGGCGCAGCTGCTCGAGGCTGCCCGCGCCGTGCAGGACATGGCGGAACTCGGGCTGGCCGAGCAGGAAGATCTGGAGCAGCGGATAGCCGCCCGCCTGGAAGTTGGAGAGCATGCGCAGCTCCTCCAGGCTCTCGACCGGCAGCGACTGCGCCTCGTCGACGATCAGCAGCGTCCGCTTGCCGCCGCGCGCGACCGCGTGCAGCGCGCGCTCGATCGCGCCGAGCAGCTGCGCCTTGGGCTGGTTCGCCGCGATGCCGAGGCCCGCGGCGACGAGGCCGAGCAAATCGGCGGCATCGACCTGGGTCGAGACGATGTGGATGACGTGCAGCCGCTCGCGGTCGATCCGGCCCATCAGGTGGCCGACCAGCGTCGTCTTGCCAGCCCCCGGATCGCCGGTGATGACGATGAAGCCCTCCCCCTGCGCCAGGCCATAGCCAAGATAGGCCATCGCCTTGCGATGCGTAGCGGTATCGAACCAGAAGCCCGGATCGGGCGTCAGCTGAAAGGGTCGTCCCGTCAGCCCGTAATGCGTGTCGTACATCGCCGCCCCCGTCAGAACCGATAGCCGAGGCCGATCAGCGCCTGTGCCACCACGTCCGCGTCGCTCAGCGACTGGTCGGAGACATAGACGCCCGCCGACGCAGTCGCGTCGAGCCGGCCCCAGTTGTGATAATAAGCACCCGTCGCGCCCGCGCCCTGCGTCTCGAACCCGCCCAGGCCGCCGCGATACCAGTTGTAGAAGACGTCGCCGGTCACGCCCGAATTGCCATCGAGCTGGCGGCTCGCGAACGCCTGGACATAGGCGCTCTGGTCCTCGATGCCGCCCACGTCGATGCCCGGCGTGTTGTCGGGCGAATAGAAGCGGCGATTGGCGTAGCCGGCGCCCGCGCCCAGCCGCAGCCGCCCCTTGGTCACGGCATAGACGCCGTCGATGCCGCGAGCGCGATAGTTGGCGGTCGCGATCGACTGGAACACCGAATTAAGGCAGCCGCCGGTCGCGCCGCCGTTGGTGCCGAAGATACAGCCGTTATAGTTGTTGCCCTGCCCCCCGAACGGATTGGTGAAGCTGGTCGGCAAGGCCGACAGCCCGTCGCCGAGCTGGCGGCCGAAGCTCTGCACGCTGTCGTACACGACGACCTGGATGCCGTCGGTCTCGTTCATCTGCCAGTTGAGGCTGCCGGTGCCGCTGAAGGTGCCGTACCGCTCGCCCAGATGCACTTCGAGCGTGGTACGCGGGCTAGGCCGCCAGACGACGCCCGCGTCGTAGAACACGCCGTCGATGTCGTACGCCAGCCGGCGGGGCGAGGCGCTGTCGGTCACGTATCGCCCGTTGCGGTCGATCACGATGTTGCCCTGCGCATCGGTCAGCGCGTCGCGCTGGCTGAGCTGGATGCGCTCGTAACCCACACCCGCGGTCAGCGCGAGCGTGCCCGAGACGGGAAGCACGACGTCGCCGCGACCGTAATAGCCCTCGTACCGCTGGTCGAGTTGGCCGGCATCCTCGCGCTCGTACATGCCCGACACGGTGAAGCCCACCGGCAGGTACGTGTCGGCGCGGGTCCCGACGCTCGCGGTCACCATGTGGCTGAGCGAATCGTCGTAATAGTCGAGCCGCGGCTCGCCGGGCAGCAGGCCGAGGCCGCTGTCGGGTGTCTCGACCTTGGTATAGCCGATGCGATAGGCGGCGTTGACCGAGAGCTGGTCGATCTGCCGCGCAAAGGTCGGGCCGCCATAGACGCCGTAGAGCTGGCTGATATTCGCGACGTTGCCGCCAAGCAGGCCCGGTGCCGCGCCGCGAATGTCGCTGCGGGCGCGCGTCGCGATGCCGGCGACCTCCAGCCCGAACCCGCCGCCCAATTGCGCATTGGCGACGGCGAGGCCGGTATGGATGCTGGTATCGTCGATCTGGTCGTCCCAGGCGAAGCGATGCTCGTAGCGATAATTGATCTGCGCCTGCACGCGCCGCGTCTGGACGCTCGCGTCGATGCCCGCCTGCACCGTGGAATAGGTCAGCACGTCGTCGCCGTTGCTGAGGTCGGCGACGAGTACCTGGCTAACGTTGATGAAGGGCGACACGTCGACGCGCGGACGACCGGGGCCGGCACCGCCCGTGGCGGGAAGCTGATCCGGGCCGCCGGGCGGCAGGTCCTGCGCCACCGCCGGCACAGCAAGGCCGCAGGCCAGCGCCGTTGCGGCGAGAAGGGTCGCGCGCATCACGCCTCACTCCCATAAGCATAATAGTCGCCGTAGCGGTTGCCGCCCGGCCGCAAGGAAACCGAATTGAGGACGAGCGACACGCGCTCGCACGCCGCCAGCTGCGCCACCGCCTCGCGAAGGTCGCCCTCGCTGGTCCGGTCGGCGCGCACGACGAGCATCACCTGCCCGACGAGGCCGGCGAGCACGCCCGCGGGGCTCGCCGCCAGCACCGGCGGCGAATCGAACAGGACGATGCGGCGCGGATTGGCGCGGGCGAGCCCGCCGATCACCTGCCGCGCGCGGGTCGAGGCGAGCAGCTCGGTATCGGCATGGCCGCGCGTGCCCGCGCGCAGGATCTGAAGCTGGGGCACATCCGTGTCGAGGACCAGGCTCTCGACATCCAGCGACGGATCGCCGATCGCATCAAGCAGGCCGGGGCCGTGCTCGAAGCCCAGCACCCGCGGCACGTCGGGCTTCGCCACGTCGGCATCGACCAGCAGCACCTCGACATCACGCTCTGCCGCCAGGCTTAGCGCCAGGTTGGCGGCGCTGAACGTCTTGCCGTCGCCCGGCCGCGCAGAACAGATCAGGATCACACGCGCCCTGACGCTGTCGGCCTTTGCCACCTCGTCGGCGGCGATCAGCAACTGGCGCTTGATGAGGCGGAACTCCTCGGCCAGCGGCGTCACCGCCGCGCCGGGGATCAGCATCCCCCGGCCGGCCAACATCTCGCGGTCGATCGACACGCGTTTGCGATCCACGGGCACGGGCACGAACGCGGGCTCCTCGGCCAGCGGCGGCGCGGCCTCGAACGGCGGCGGCACGGGGTCGTGACGCGGCGCACTCGCGGGCGGCGGCGGGGCATAGTCGAACCAGTCGCTGGCCCGTTCGAGCAGCGAGGCGCGCGGCGGGCGATGGGGATCGACGGCGGTCATCTTCTCGTTCTCCGTCACGCCACCAGCCCGCGCTGGAGGAACTCGATGCTCATGAGGATCAGGAAGGCACCCGCGAGTGCCCCCGCCCCGCCCGCGAACAGCTTGAGCTGGCGGCGGCGCGCGGCGCGGACGGTGTCGCTCACCACCTCGCCGATGCTGCCGAGCACCGGCATCCCGCTCGCCTTTTCAAGGCGGCTCACGGTCGGATAGGTGGTCTGGAGCTTCGACAGCCCCCAGGCTGCCGCCGCACCGCCGCCCAGACCGACGATCAGCACCCCGAACAACAGGAGCGGGCGGTTGGGCGCGGTCGGCTTGCGCGGGGACGTCGGCGGGTCGATCACGCTGATCTTGACGCTGTCGGCCTCGTTGTTCGCCTGCGCGCGGATGCGCACCTGCTCGCGGCTCGCCAGCAGCTTGTCGTACTGGTCCTTGAGGACGAGATAGTCGCGGTCGATCGACGCCTGTTCGGCGGCGACCGCGGGCTGCGCGCCCATCGTCCCGTCGAGGCGCGAGAGATCGGCCTCGAGCTGGCCCTTGCGCTGAGTCAGCGCCGCGACCTGGGCGGCGCGGTCGGCCTGCATCGAGCGGAGGCTGAGGTAAAGCGGATTGGGCGCGCCGCCGTCGCCGCCCGCCATCGGCTCCCCGCGCGCGGCGGCATTGGCGATGGCAAGCTGGTTCTTGAGCGCGATCACGTCGGGATGGCTGTCGGTCCAGCCGCGCCCGCGCGCCTCGGCGAGCTGGCCCTGGATCGTCGCGACGCGCGCACGCGCCGGCCCCATCGCGCTGCCCGCGGTGCCGGGTAGCGACGGCTGTGTCCCCGCCATCTGGCCGTTGACCGCGGCAAGCCCCGACTGTGCGGCGGCAAGGTCGGAATTGACCTGCGCCAGCTGGTTGCGCGCCGCGGCGACCCGCTCCTCGAGGCTGCCGGTGCCGGGCAGCGATCCCATGTATTTCGACTGGAACTCGGCCTTCTTGCCTTCGGCGTCCTGAAGCTGGCGCTGGCGCTGATCGATCTGCTCGTCGAGGAACTTCAGCGACTGGCTGGCCTCGTCACGGGTGCCGGCAAGGTTCGTTTCGACGAAGATGTCGATCAGCTTCTGCACCACCTCGCGAGCCAGCTTGGCGTTCGAGGCGTCGGACGCACCGCCATTGGCGATCGTCGCCGACACCTCGAAGATGTTGGTGTCGGGCTGCGCGGTGATCTTGATCGCCTTTTGCAGGGCGGCGACGCGATCGGCCACGTCGCGGTCGCTCGACACCGAATTAGCGATCGAGGTGCCGCGCACGACCTTTTCGAGGTTCACCGCCGACAACAGCGTCTGGCGCACACGATCGACGTCGCGCTGCTGGTCGACCTGCGCCATCGGATTGTCCTGCCCCGGCAGCACGCTGCGCAGTTGCACCGACACACGCGCGGAGGAGACGTACTGGTTCGGAATCTGCGACACGACGAGCCAGCCCGCCAGGCAGATGACCCAGGCGATGGCAAGCGCCAGCCAGCGGCGACGCCAGACGGCGTGCAGTCCGACCCTGATCTCGTCGTAAATCGCGTCCATCAGAACATGCTCTGCGGAATGATGATGACGTCGCCGGCCTCGAGCCGGACGTTCGCCGAAGTATCGCCGTCCTTCAGTAGCTTGCCGAGGCGGACGGCATATTCGCGCTGCTTACCCGTCTCCCGGTCGAAGCGCACCAGCCGTGCCTTGTTACCTGCCGCATATTGGGACAGTCCGCCGACCGCGATCATCGCGTCGAGCAGCGTCATGTTCGCGCGATAGGGGATCGAGGCGGGCTTTTCGGTCGCGCCGACGATGCGGATCTGCTGGCTGAAGGTCCCCTGGAACTGGTCGACGATGACCGAGACGATCGGGTCCTTGATATATTCCTTGAGCGCGATCTTCATGTCGTCGGCGAGCATCGACGGCGTCTTGCCGACCGCGGGCATGTCGGCGATCAGCGGCGTGGTGATGCGGCCGTCGGGGCGCACCTGGACCTTGGCCGACAGCTCCGGATTGCGCCAGACGAAGATCTGGAGCGAATCGAGCGGGCCGATGACATATTCCTCGCCCGGCCCCTCCTTCGACGCCACGAACTGCGCGGGCGGAAGCTCGGGCCGGGTGTTCGATGCACAACCCGACACCAGCACGGCGGCGGCACCCGTCATCAGCGCCGTCTTGGCCTTCACGCGAACACGCATCGATCATCTCCGTCGGCGCGCCGACCGCGCGGACAGATGTCCACGCGCCGGTGCAGAAACGAGGATGCTATGCGGCGTGAGAGGTTAAATTAGCGTTCAGCGTGGCGCCAACCGCCGGATCGCAAACGGATCAAAGCGCGTCCAGCGCCTGTTCGACGCCGTCCATCGTGAACGGCTTGGCCAGCACCGGGCGATCGGCATGCGCGGGCGCCAGCGTGTCGCCGCCGGTCGCCAGGACGAAGGGGATGCCCCGCTCGGCCAGCGCATCGGCGACGGGCCAGCTCTTCTCGCCCCCGCGCAGGTTGACGTCGAGGATCGCGGCATCGACGCCGCCCTTGGCGACTTCCTCGAGCGCGGTGGACACCGTCTCGGCGGTGCCCGCCACGTCCTTGCCCAGCGCATCGAGGAAATCCTCGAGCATCATGGCGATCAGGGGCTCGTCCTCGACAATGAGGATACGCATGCGCTCGGTCATCGGAGCCGTCATAAGCACGGCCCGCGCAATGCGCCAAGCACTGATTACGCCGTGCCCATCACACCGCCCACCGCTTCGGTCAGTTGCTGGACCGAAAACGGCTTCGGCAGGAAGGCGACATTGTCGAGGTCGATCGACCGGCGAAGCTGCTCCTCGGCATAGCCCGACATAAACAGGATCGGCAGGTCGGGATAACGCTCGCGCACCTTGGCGACCATCGTCGGCCCGTCCATCATCGGCATGACAACGTCGGAGACGAGCAGGTCGGGCCGCTCGCACCGGGCGATCAGCTCCAGCGCCGCCTCGCCATTCTCGGCGGTCAGCACCTTGTACCCCTGCCGCACGAGCGCGCGTTCAGCGACGGCGCGGACCATTGCCTCGTCCTCGACCAGCACGACGGTGCCCGTGCCCCAGCCGGCGGGGCGCTTGGGCGGCTTCTGCGCCGCCTTGGGCGCCGGCGCCTCGGCGGAGGTGTTGACGGGCAGGTAGATGGTGAAGCGCGCGCCCTGCCCCGGCGGCGATTCGGCGAAGATGTAGCCGCCCGACTGCTTGACGATACCATAGACGGTCGAGAGGCCGAGGCCGGTGCCCTTGCCCACTTCCTTGGTGGTGAAGAACGGCTCGAAGATCTTCGGCAGCACGTCGGCAGGGATGCCGGTGCCGGTGTCGGTGATGCGCAGCACCGCATAGTCACCGACCGGCAGCACGTCGTCGCCCATCCGCTTCACCGCGGCGCGGCCGACCGCCAGCGTCTCGATCGTCAGCGTGCCGCCGCCCGCGGGGTTGGCGGCGACCATCGCGTCGCGCGCATTGACCGCCAGGTTGACGATCACCTGTTCGAGCTGCCCCGGATCGGCGCGCACGCTGCCCAGGCCGCGGCCGTGCTTGACCTCCAGTCGCACGGTCTCGCCGAGCAGGCGGGTGAGCAGGTTCGACACCTCCGACACGACGTCGGGCAGTTGCAGCACCTGCGGCCGCAGCGTCTGCTGGCGCGAGAAGGCGAGGAGCTGGCGGGTCAGCGCCGCCGCGCGGTTGGCGTTGGCGCGCACCTGCTGGATGTCGTCATGATCGCTGTCGCCGGGCGAATGGCGCATCAGCATCAGGTCGCAATGCCCGATGATCGCGGTCAGGATATTGTTGAAGTCGTGCGCGACGCCGCCGGCGAGCTGGCCCACCGCCTGCATCTTCGTCGCCTGCGCCACCTGTCGCTTGAGCTGCCCCTCCTCACCCGTTTCCTTGAGGCAGAGGATCACCGACGCGTCGCCAAGGCCCCGCGCCCCCGCGAGCGTGAGCGCCACCGGTTCGTCGGGCCGTGCCGCCAGCCGCACCTGCATGTCGGCGACGTGGCTGGCCCCGCCGGAGAAGCGGCGGATCGCATCGGCGAGCGCGGCCTTGTCCTCGCGCACCACCAGGTCGCCGGGATAGAGCGGCGGCGCGGCGGCGTTGACCGCCGTGGCAGAGGCGAAGGCGGCGTTGATGTGGACGAAGCGCCCGTCGCGATCGACCATGGCGAGGCCGATGGGGAGCAGTCCGACCAGCGCGCGGACATGCGCCGCCACATCGTCGCCCAGGCCCACCGTGAACCCCGCATCCTCCTCGTCGATCAGCGCAAGCACGATGGGGGCGTCGGCACCCTCGCCCAGCGGCAGCTGTATGAGGCGGAGCGGATTGCCGCCGCCGCCCTCCCGCTCGAACCGGACATGGCCGGTCGGCTCGGCCAGCATCAGCCGGGCGAAGTCGCGTCCCTCGACATTGGCATCCGCACTGCCCGTCGCGCGGGCGGAAAAGACGCGGTTCGCCGCCTCGATCCGGCCGTCCGGCTGGATCGCCACTGCCATCACGCCCGCCGCGCCCAGCCGCTCGCCCACCGGCCCGGCGATCGCGGAGATCGCGGCGGGCAGCGGATTGGCGGCACCCGTGCCGCCCTCCCCGCGCGCGGCGACGAAATGCCAGAGCAGCATGTCGTCGCCCGCGCGTGCGATGCGCGCATCGAGCGTGCGCCCTCGCCGCACCAGCGCCGCCGCCTGCCCCTCGCCGTCCCGCCACGCCGTCCGTCCGGCAGAACCGAGACGCGATTCCCCATCCCCCTCGAACGGCAGCGAGGGCGGCGTCGGCAGCCCGTCGAACAGCCGGCGATAGGCTTCGTTGGCGCAGACCAGCCGCCCGGAGCGATCGGTGACCGCCAGCGGCCCGTCGCTCCCCTCGGCCAGCGCATGGGCGAGCGCCCAGTCCTCGCTCGCCTCGGTCGAGGCGGCGCTGCGCGACAGGCGCACGAAGGCGAGGACGCCGCCCGCGATCAGCAGCGCAGCGGCGAGGAACCCCGCGGCCAGTTGCCAGTCGCCGATCAGCCCCAGGATGACGAGCGCGGCGGCCACGCCGCCGGCCCCGGCGATCAGCATCGACTGGCGGGCGGCATCGTTTCGGGGGGGCGACAGGGGGGACGTGGCCATGGCGATGCTGTCGGCGCACCTCGGCCCATCGTCAAGCATGTCGCCTCCGCCCAACGGGCGATTGAGCCGGCCCGCGCTTTGCGTTAGGCGGGCGGCATGGATCGCCGCCCGTTCGAGCCCATCGCATGAGCGCGACCCCCGCGCCCACCCCGCGCAGCGCCACGATCGCCTTGGTCGACGACGACCGCAACATCCTCACCTCGGTGTCGATCGCACTTCAGGCCGAGGGGTTCCTGACCCGCGTCTATTCGGATGGAGAGGCGGCGCTGAAGGCGCTGATCGACAATCCACCCGACCTCGCCGTGCTCGACATCAAGATGCCGCGGCTAGACGGGCTGGAGCTCTTGCGCCGCCTGCGCGAGAAATCGGCGATCCCGGTCATCTTCCTCACCAGCAAGGACGACGAGCTGGACGAGGCCCTCGGCCTCGCGATGGGTGCCGACGACTATATCGCCAAGCCGTTCAGCCAGCGGCTGCTGATCGCCCGCATCCGTGCGATCCTGCGCCGGACCGAGGCGGCGGGCAGCGGCGGCGAAGCGGGCGAGGAGCCGCCTGCCCCCGTGCTCGACCGCGGCCGGCTGTCGATGGACCCCGCGCGGCACAAGGTGACGTGGGACGGCGCCAACGTCACGCTGACCGTCACCGAGTTCATGATCCTCGAAACGCTGGCGCAGCGGCCGGGTATCGTGCGGACGCGCAATCAGTTGATGGACGCGGCGTATCAGGACGACATCTATGTCGACGACCGCACCATCGACAGCCACATCAAGCGCGTCCGCCGCAAGTTCAGGCAGGTCGATCCCAAGTTCGACGCGATCGAGACGCTGTATGGAGCGGGCTATCGCTTCTCCGACGAGTGACGAAGCCGCCCTGTCGCGCAGCGACGAGGCAGCCCTGTCGCGCAGCGACGATACGGCCCTCTCGCTGCGCTGGTCGGGGCGGATCAGCCTCACCCCGCGCATCCTGGCGGTCAACAGCATCGCGCTCGCCATGCTGGCGGGCGGGTTCTTCTATCTCGACAGCTATCGCACGCGCCTGATCGACGACCGGCTGGAGCAGGCGAGCCGGGAAGCGCGGCTGATCGCACAGGCGCTGATGGCGACGCGGATGAGCGACGAGGAAGTGCTCGTCACCCGCCTCGCCCGCCAGACGGGAACGCGCATCCGCACCTACGCCCGCGACGGAAACGAGCGGAGCGACAGCCGAAGCCTGGGCGTCGCCAATTTCCGCCTGCGCGATCCCGACAAGCAGCCGGTGGGACAGGCGATCGGCCGTTTTCTCGACGCCGGCATCGACACCGTCGTCGGCGCGGACCGCGCGCCGCTCTATCGCGAGCGGCCCCGCAACCGCGGCTTTCGCTGGCCCGACGTCGCTCGCGCGGTGACGACGCACGAGGCGCCGGCGACCCTCTGGCGCGCGCCCGACCGCACCCCCGTCATCACCGCCGCCGCGCCATTGGGCGCGCGCGGCGCGCTGATGACGACGGTCAACGCCGCCGACATCACCTCGGTCGTGCGGGCCGAGCGGTGGCGGCTCGCGATCGTGCTGGCGAGCGTGTTCCTCGCCTCGCTCCTCCTGTCGCTGTTCCTTGCCCGCACGATCGTCCGGCCGCTCCGGATGCTGGCGCGCGCCGCGGTGCGCGTCCGCCTCGGCCGGGCGCGAGAGGTGGTGGTGCCGCGCCTGCCCAGTCGGCGCGACGAGATCGGGATGCTCGCGCGTGCGGTTTCCGACATGAGCCAGGCGCTGCGCGTCCGCATCGACGCGACCGAGGCGTTCGCTGCCGACGTGACGCACGAATTGAAGAACCCGCTCGCCTCGCTCCGGTCGGCGGTCGAGAGCCTGGGGTCGGTCCGCGACCCGTCGCTACAGGCGCAACTGCTCGACATCGTCCGCGACGACGTGCGCCGCCTCGACCGACTCATCACCGAGATATCCGACGCCTCGCGCCTCGATGCGCAGTTGAGCCGCGCGGCGTTCGAGCCGCTCGACATGGCCGCGATGCTCGGCGCGATCGTCGACGGGCGGCGCGCCCGCGAGCTGCCGCGCGGTATCCGCCTCCGGCTCGACCTGCCGGGCGCCGAGCCGCTGATCGTCAACGCCGACGGATCGCGGCTGGCGCGGGTGTTCGAGAACCTGATCGACAACGCGCTTTCCTTCTCCCCCGACGATGCGGTGGTCAGCGTGGCGGCTAGCGACGGCGGCCCGCTCGTCACGATCCGTGTCGAGGACGAGGGGCCGGGCGTGCCCGATGCCGCGCGCGAGGCGATCTTTCGCCGCTTCCATTCGATCCGGCCGGAGGGCGAGGCGTTCGGCGCGCATTCGGGCCTCGGCCTTGCCATCGCGCGGACGATCGTCGAAGGCCATGGCGGTACGATCCACGTCGAATCGCGCGAGGATCGGGTGAGCGGCGCGCGCTTTGTGGTGCGCCTGCCAAGAGCCATCGGGGACGGGAACCGGATCGAGCCATGACCGCGCTGTCGTCCGAAACGCTGCACGCCTCCTGCGTCGCCATCGACGGCCGCGCCGTCCTGATCGAGGGGCGGTCGGGCACGGGCAAGTCCGACCTGGCGCTCCGCCTGATCGACCGCGGTGCTGCGCTGGTCAGCGACGACTACACGCTGCTCCGCCGGTCGGGCACCGCCCTCCTCGCCTCGCCGCCCGCGACGATCGCCGGGCGGATCGAGGTGCGCGGGATCGGCATCGTCGAGATGCCGCACGTCACCGACACGCCCGTCGCGCTGATCGTCGGAATCGAGGACAGCCCCGAGCGCCTGCCGCTCGAACCCCAGGCCCGCCGCATTGCCGGCGTCGCGATCCCTAGCGCCGCGGTCGCCGCGCTCGAACCCTCCGCCCCGATCAAGGTCGAGCTGGCGCTGGCGCGGACGCCGGTCGCGTGACCGCGCCGCGCCGCATCCTTCTCGTCACCGGCATGTCGGGCGCGGGCAAGTCGACGGTCCTGCGCACGCTCGAGGATCTTGGCTGGGAAGTCGTCGACAACCTGCCGCTCAGCCTGCTCGACGGGCTGCTGGAAATTGCGCCGCCGTCCGAGGGCGACGCCGCCGCCGACCGGCCGCTGGCGATCGGCATGGGCATCCGCACCCGCGACTTCGACCCCGAACGCATTGCCGCGATGGTACAGGCGCGGGTCGAGGCGGGGCAGCAAGTCTCGCTCCTCTATCTCGACTGCGGCGGGACCGAGCTCGAGCGCCGCTATTCGGAAACGCGCCGCCGCCATCCGCTGGCGCAGGATCGCCCGGCCAGCGACGGCATCATCCGCGAGCGCGAGCTGCTCGAACCGATCAAGCGGTGGGCCGGGCGGCTGATCGACACGACCACGCTGTCCGCCAACGCGCTCGCGCAGGAAGTGCGCGACCTATTCGGCGGCAAGGGCCTCGGCGAACCCACGCTGTCGGTCCTGTCGTTCGGCTTCGCGCGCGGCCTGCCGCGCAGCGCCGACCTCGTCTTCGACATGCGCTACCTGCGCAATCCGCACTGGGTGCCGTCGCTGCGCCCCGGCACCGGCCTCGACGCCGACGTCGCCGATTACGTGCGCGCCGACCCCGCCTACGCCGAATCAGTCGCGGAAATCGAGAATCTGCTGCTCATGCTGCTTCCCCGCTACCGCGCGGAGGGGAAGTCCTACGTCACGGTCGCGTTCGGCTGTACCGGCGGGCGGCATCGCTCCGTCCACGTCGCCGCGCGCGTGGCCGCACGGTTGCGCGACGAGGGTTTTTCGCCCACGGTGCAGCATCGCGACCTCGGCACCGCGCCGCAGGACTCGCTGGAAGGCGCGCCCGCCAAGACATGAAGGTTATGACGGAAAATCCCCTGATCGGTCTGGTCCTCGTGACCCATGGGCGCCTGGCCGAAGAGTTCGTGGTCGCGATGGAGCATGTCGTCGGCAAGCAGCCGGCGATCGCCACCATCTGCATCGGGCCCGAGGACGACATGGAAGAGCGCCGCGCCGACATCGCCCGCGCGATCGGCGAGGTCGATGACGGCCGCGGCGTCATCGTGCTGACCGACCTGTTCGGCGGCACCCCCTCGAACCTTGCCATCTCGCTCCTGGAAACCGGGCGGGTCGAGGTGATCGCCGGCATCAACCTGCCGATGCTGATCCGGCTCGGCGGCGCGCGCAAGACGATGAAGGTCACCGACGCCGTCGCCGCCGCGCGCGAAGCAGGGCGCAAGTACATCTCCGTCGCCTCCGAAGTGCTGGGCGAGGCGGCGGCATGAGCGTCCGGCGCGAGGTCCGCATCACCAACCGCCGCGGTCTTCACGCCCGCGCCAGCGCCAAGTTCGTCACCCTCGCCAGCAGCCAGCCGACAGAGATCACGGTGGAAAAGGACGGCTCGCGCGTCACCGGCACGTCGATCATGGGCCTGATGATGCTCGGCGCCGCGATGGGCGACACGATCGTCATCTCCGCCGAGGGCGACGCCGCCGACGAAGCCGTCGCCGCACTCTGCACCCTGGTCGAGGACCGCTTCGGCGAGGAATAAAGCGGCCGCTCGCCTTACAATTTCGCTGTTGCACGCTATATAGATTTCACCACCGGGACACCCGATCCGTAGGCACCCGTGGCTGAGAGACCATCGCGCTCCCGCTTACAATGCGCGGGAGTCCAGCGTTTGGACCTCAACTATCTTCTTTCCCGTCACCAGATTTCGCTGATGCGCGCCGACAATTCGGCCTGTTCGTCCTCGCGCCGTTCGCATCAGGGCCTGGCCGCCGGCTATGCCGCGCGCATTCGCACCATTCAGGCCGGCAAGACCGGCTCCAGCCCCGTCATCGGCAGCCTGGGCGCCGCCTTTGTCTAAGGAAGGGCTGATGACCCTCGACGGGCATGTCGAGGAAATGCTGCCCGACGGCCGGTTCCGCATCATGCTGGCGAACGGCCATCGCATCACCGCCTACACCGCCGGCAAGATGCGACGTTTCCGCATTCGCACCGTCGTGGGCGATAGCGTACAGGTCGAGATGTCGCCCTACGACCTCGACAAGGGCCGCCTGATCTATCGCGACCGCGGCCCCGGGGGCGGCGGCGCAGCAAGGGGAGCACGACGCCGATGACCGATACGATCCAGCCCGCGCCGGAAGTCGATACGCCGGCCGAGACCCCGACCGAGACCAAGCCGCGGCGTTCCGGCTTCCAGCCGCGCCGCATGATGAAGAAGATGGACCCGGTCGCGGCCGAGCGTCAGGGGCGCATCACGATGCTCGCTTGGAAAAAGCTGGGCAACGAAAACGCGATCGCCTTCCTCAACGCGCATGACGAGGCGCTGGGCGGCCGGCCGCTCGACCTTGCCGTGGCGAGCGAGGAAGGACTCGGCGCGGTCGAGCGCGCGATCGAATCGAGGGCAGCCGCCTGACCGCATCGATCGCGGCATGATCGAGCATCGCGGCAGTTGCCATTGCGGGCGCATCGCGCTGGCGCTGCGCGATACGCCGGTCGACGCAACCGCATGCAACTGCTCCGTCTGTCGGCGGATCGCGGGGCTGTGGCACTACCCCGCCGCCTCACTCGTCACCGTGACGGGCGAGGGCGTCGCCTATCGTCAGGGCGACGGCGCACTCGACCTATGGCATTGCCCGACCTGCGGCTGCACGACGCACTGGACGCCGACCGACCCGGCCTATCCGCGGATGGGCGTCAACCTTCGCATGTTCGATGCGGCGCTGTGGCAGTCCCTGCCCCTTCGGCACGTCGACGGCGCGAGCCACTAGCGCCCCCCTTGCCCCCGCCGCCCCGGCTGGGGCAAAGCGCGCTCGCCATGCCGCGTCAGATCACCGCCTATTCCAATCCCGCCGTCAAGGCCGCGCGCGAGCTTCGCGACAAGAAGCACCGCCGCGCGCAGGGCCGGTTCCTGGCCGAGGGGCTGCGCATCCTGACCGAGGCGCGCGAGGGCGGACGCCTGCCCGAACAGGTGTTCTTCGCCGCCGACAGCGCCGCACACCCGCTGGTCGTCGCGATGGTTCAGGCGGTCGAAGCCGCGGGCGGCGATGCGATCGAGACGACGCCCGACATCCTCTCCAAGCTGTCCGGCAAGGACAATCCTGGCGCCGTCGTCGGCGTGTTCGCCGAGTTCGAAAGCGCGCTTGCCGACCTAGACCGATCGAGCGCGGGCATCTGGCTGGTCGCCGAGCGGCTGCGCGATCCGGGCAATCTCGGCACCATCCTGCGCACCGGCGACGCGGTGGGCGCGGGCGGCCTGATCCTAATCGACGACTGCGTCGACCCCTTCTCGGTCGAAGCCGTGCGCGCGAGCATGGGGGCGCTGTTCACCGTGCCGATCGTCCGCGCGGGCTGGGACGAGTTCATCGCATGGTTGCGCGCCGGGCCGGGACAATTGGTGGCCCTCAGCCTCGATACCGATTTCGACTATCAGCAGCCGGCTTACGAAGCGCCCACCTTCCTGCTGACGGGCAACGAGGCACAAGGGCTGCCTCACGCCTACGCCGCGGCGTGCGACGTGCGGGTCAAAATGCCGATGCTGGGCAAGGCCGACAGCCTCAATGCCGCCGTCGCCACCGCGGTGATGGCGTACGAGGTGCTGAACCAGCAGCGCCGCCGCTGATGCTGGAGGCCCATGCGGCGGACCTCGACGCGCTTGGCGCGATCGGGCGGCGGCGGGTGCTCAGCGCTCGCGTGGGCATCGACTTCGCCTCGAACGACTATCTCGGCCTTGCCGCCTCCCCCCGCCTTGCCGATGCGGCGCGCGGCGCGGTCGAGCGGGGCGTGCCGGCGGGCTCGGGCGGCTCTCGCCTGCTGCGCGGCAACCACGACGAGATCGAGGCGCTGGAGGCCGAAGCGGCAGCGTATTTCGGGCACGAGGAGGCACTGTGGCTGTCGAGTGGCTTCAGCGCCAACGTGGCGCTGCTCTCCACCCTGCCCCAGCGCGGCGACCTGATCGTCCATGACGCGCTGATCCATGCGAGCGCGCATGACGGGATGCGCCTGTCGCGCGCCGAAGCCGTCGCGGCGGCGCATAACGATGCACAGGCCTTCGCCGACGCGATCGTTCGCTGGCGGCGCGCGGGCGGCACCGGCACGCCGTGGATCGCGGTCGAGAGCCTCTACAGCATGGACGGCGATCGCGCGCCGCTGGCCGAGCTCGCCGAGATCGCCCGCCGGCACGACGCAATGCTGCTGGTGGACGAGGCGCACGCGACCGGCGTCTTCGGTCCCGGTGGGCGCGG
>CAJYLT010000078.1 GCA_913775795.1 uncultured Sphingomonas sp.
CCGCTCCCCCACCCGGCCGCCCATCAGGGTACATTTTGGGCGGCCGGGTGGGGGAGCGGGCCGGCACCGCCTGAAATCGGCACTTTCGCCGATTTCAAAAAAGGAATCAGCCCGCCTGTCGGCCGACGATCCGCTCGATCTCACGCGCCACCATCGTCTCGACGATTCGCGGCAGGTTGGCGTCGAGCCATTCGCTGAGCATCGGCTTCAGCATCTCGCGTACCATCCCCTCGAGCGTGTCGGTGCCGGGCGTCTCTGGCTTGACGATCAGCCGCGACAGCGCCTCAAGCTGCCCGCGCGTCGCCTGCGCGGCGCGAGCCGAGAGGATCGCGGGATCGGGCGCGGCGGCGGCGGCGCGCGGCGGCTCGGCCGGTACGGGATCGGGACGCGGGGCGTCGACACGGGGCGGCTCGGGCGGGGTGACGGGTTCGTTGAGTTCGAGCACCGTCTCGGGTGCCTCGTCCTCGTCGGGTTCGGCGACGGGCGGCGGCGCGGGGCGGCCGATCCGGCGGCCGCGCGGCGACTGTGGGTCGCCCTCCTCGGCAATGATCCGTTTGATCGACGAGAGGATGTCCTCCATCGACGGTTCGTTGCTCAGATCCCCCATGCCTTCCTCGCCGCCCTTAAACCCCCGGCCCCTGTTAGCGCGGCGGTCTGACGCCACCTGACGGATTGGCGGGGTCGGTGTCAACGGGGCGCTGCAACTGCGGCTCCAGCGCGCGGGTCACGATCGGCGTCTGCGCGGGTGCATCGACGGTCCGCGTGCCGACCGGCCGCGGCGTCGGTTCGTCGTCGTAATCGAACCAAGCCTTGGCCACGCGCTTGTAGTCGGTGAGCGGATTATAGAGTGCGCCGCCGTCGAGACCCAAATCCTCCGCCTCCGCCCGGCCCATCGCCGCGAGCAGTGCGAAGCCAGCGACATAGGCGTCGCGGCGCGCGGACACGAGATTCACCTGGCTGTTCAGCAGTTCCTGCTCGGCGTTCAGCACCTCGATGATCGTGCGGTTGCCGACGCTGTTCTCGGCCCGCACGCCCTCCAGGCTCAGGCGGTTGGCGGCGACCGCGGCCTCCGATGCCTCGATCACCCGCTGCGACGACTGCCAGTTGGCGAAGGCGGTGCGCGCCTGTGCGATCACGCCGCGTTCGGTGGCGGTCACCTGCTCGATCGCCTGGCCCTGGCGCGCCTGTGCCTGGCGAACCTGCGCGGCCGGACGCCCGCCCTGATAGATGGGCAGCGTCAGGCTGACGCCCGCCTGCGCCGAGGTGCCCGACTGCGGCACGCTGGTCCCGACCACCGACGAGGGCAGCGAGCCCAGATAGTTGAAATAGCTCCCGCCCGCGAACAGGTCTGCCTGCGGCAGCCGCGCGCCGCGTGCAGCGCGCACGTCGAGCGCGGCGGCGTCGCGGTTGTGCTCGGCCGCCTCCAACGCCGGGTTGTTGTTGAGCGCGGTACTGACCGCCGCCTGCGGATCGGCGGGCAGGTTGGGCAGCGCCGGCGGCGGCGCCAGTTGCCCCGGCACCGCGCCGACCACCTGGAGATAGCCCTCGCGGCTGGCGATCAACTGCGCCTCGGCGATGCGGAGCTGGCCGATCGCGCCGGACAGCCGCGCTTCGGACTGGGCGACGTCGGTGCGGGTCAGGTCGCCCACCTCGAACCGGTCGCGCGTCGCCTGAAGATTGACCTCGAGACTGCGGACGTTCTGGCGGTTGAGCTCGACCGTCGCCTCGTCGCGGATCACGTCGTTGTACGCGGCGACGACGTCGGTGAACAGATTTGCCTCGGTCGTGCGCAGGTTCGATCGGCCCGCCAGCACGCGCGTCTTGGCCGCGGCGATCGAGTTGCGGATGCGCCCCCCGGCGAACACGGTCTGCGTCACCTGTCCGTCGGCGGTCAGCGCCTGATCGGGCTGGAGGAAGGCGTTCTGCCCCTGAACGAGGAAGCGGGTGTAGTTGCCGCGGACGTTCGCCTGCGGCAGCGCATCGGCGCGTGCCAGCGGCACGCCCTCGTTCGTGGCGCGCAGGCTGGCGCGCTGCCCGGCGAGGACGGGGCTGTCGCTATAGGCGCGGAGCAGCGCATCTCGCAGCGTCGTCGGCGTGGCGGCGGTCGCGGGTGCGCCCTCCGGCGCCGGGTCGGCGGGCGGCGGCGTCACCGTCTGCGCGGCGGCAGGCCCAGCGACCGCCGTCAGGCTGCACGCCATCGTTCCGGCCAGCAAGGCCAGTCGCATCCCCCTCATCTTCCCCGTCTTTCGTTATGCTTCCCGCCGCCGATCCTATCCGATCGATGGAAAGCGGTGCAATCCTAAAGGCTTCCGAACTTGAACCCGCGCGGCTTCTCGAACCCCGGCAGGATCGGGCAGGCGCAGTCGGCGAAATCGACGAGACCGAAGCCCGACACGCCCCGCGCGCCGGTCGCCAGCCGCGTCACGCCGCGATCGACCAGGCCGGTGGCGAGGCGCGCGCCCGGATGCGCCTGCTCGAACAGGCAGGCGGGTAGTTCCTCTATCGCGCCGTCGACGACGATCAGGTCGTAAGGCGCACCCGCTTCCCAACCGGCGTTGAGCGGCCCCTCGACCAGCTCGACATTATGGATGCCGGCCAGCGCCGCGCGCGCATGGGCGGCGAGCTCCGGCTGCTCCTCCAGCGCGACGACGTGGCGCGCCAGCTTGGCGAGCAGCCCCGCGGCATAGCCCCCGGCCGCGCCGACCAGCAGCACCTTGTCGCCCGGCTGCACCCGCGCCTCGGTCAGGAGCCGGCCGGTCGCCAGTGGATTGTTGTGGCGGCGGCCGTTGCCCAGATCGACCATCGTATCGGCATAGGCGAAGCGCGCGGCGCTGGCGGGCAGGAAACGCTCGCGCTCGACCTGCGCCATGGCCGCGACCACCCGCGGATCGTTGACCGCGCTGGTGCGCAGCTGGCTGGCCACCATGGCATTGCGCAGAGCCTCGCTGTTCGCCAGCGCCGGGCCCGTATCGAGGCCAGCATCGAGGGTGGTCGTCATCATGTCCGCCTTTTCGCACAACCGTATTAGGTGTGCAATACACTAGTTGATCCCGCCGCTTCTATCGCGGCGAAACCCCCGCGCCAAGCTGTTGCACCGAAAGCGCAGGCATCGGCGGCGGTGTCCGATTCCGGGCGGCGGCGGGCGCGATCTGCGGGCTTAGAGCCGCTCGACCGCGCGGCGCAGGCGGCGAAGCATCTGGATGTCACCCGTCGGCGCGGCAGCGGCCTCACCCGCCAGCGCCATCAGCCGGACCGCGCCGAAGCTGGCGGCAAGCCCCTTCAGCCGCCACGCGCCCTGCCGCCACGACTCGCCGTCCTCGGCGGTCAGCATCACGTGCAGCGCGCGTTTGGCGCTTTCGAGAAAGGCTTCGCGCAACTCGGCGATCAGCGCGGGTTCGTCACCCACCGCCGCCGCCAGGGTCGCATCGATCGCTCCGGGGTCATAGGCCATCGCAAATGAAGGTAAACGCCGGGGGGTTAATTCATGGTTTCGCTCGCCGCCCGATCGCTTTGTGATAGAGAGTGGGCATGAACGGGGGTTCGCGCATCATCGACTTCCACGCCGACCGGGCGCCCCAGCCCGCGGACGAGGACAACATCCTCCCCTTGGAGCGGGAGGCGATGGTGCCCGACGCCTATGACCCGCCCCCGCCCGATCCCGCCGCGCGACTCACGATGATCGCCGCCATTGGGGTGACCATTGCCTGGCTCGGCTGGTGCCTTTGGTCGCTGTTCGCCGCCCCCCTGCCCGTCGCGCTGATGCCCGCCGCGACGATCCAGCTGGCGGCGGCGATCCTCGTCCCGCCGGCGCTCGTCGCGCTGCTCTGGCTGGTCGCCCGGCGCGGCAGCGATGCGCGCGCCCGCCGTTTCGCCGCGCTCCAGGCGGCGATGCGGGCCGAGGCCGACCTGTTCGAGGCGCGGATGGGCCAGCTCTCCGAACGCCTCGCCGCCGACCGCGCGCTCCTCGACCAGCATATGCGCGAGCTGATGGAAACCGGCGACAGCGCGACCGCGCGGATGCAGGCGGTGTCGAACGCGATGACGACCGAGGTCGCCTCGATCCACGGCGCCGCCCGCGTGCTGGGCGAATCGACCGAGGCGGCGGGCAAGCGGCTGGCGATCCTGATGGCGCAACTTCCCAAGGCGCAGGGGGAGGTCGACGCGCTCGCCCGCACTTTCGGCGCGATCGGGATGGAGACGGGGGAGCGCGTGTCGGCGCTCGACGCGCAGCTTGCCGCGCTTGCCGAGCGCGGGCGCCACGCGGACGAGGTGGCGGGCGGTGCCGCCCAGCGGCTGGCCGCGCACATTGCCCGAATGGAGGCGACCAGCGAAAGCGCGGGCCAGCGGCTGGAGGATGTCGCTGCCAAGACCTCTGCCGAAGTGGATGCGGTGCTCGACCGCGCCGCCGCCGCGATCGACGAGGCGCGCCGCGGCATCGCCGCGCAGGGCGAGGCGACGACGGCGATGCTCGCGGCGAACCAGGCCGCGCTCGACAGCCATGCCCAGGCCGGGCTCGAACGGCTGCGCGAGCGGATCGCGCATGTCGAGGCGAGCATCGGCCGCATCGCCGACGCGCTCGACGCCGAGCATCTCCAGGCGGGCGCATTGTTCGAGACGCTCGATACCAACGTCGCGCGCGCGACCGCGCAGCTCGACCTGCTGCACGAGACCGGCAACGCCCGCGCGCTGTCGCTGGCGCAGCATGTCGCGACCGTCACCGCCGGGCTCGACGCGATGCGTGACGCGATGACCGGCGGCGATGCCGTGGCGCAGGCGACGATGCAGACGGCGGAAAGCCTGCTCACCGCGCTCGACGCGGCGACGCGCGAGATCGACGAGACGCTGCCGGAGGCGCTCGGCCGGCTCGACGCGCGCGTCGGCGACAGCCGCCGGATCGTCGCTGCGGCGAAGCCCGAACTGCTCGCGCTCGTCACCGCCGCCGAAAGCACGCACGGCGCGATCGAGGCGATCAACGAAGTCGTGGCGACACAGCGCGACACGCTGGTCAAGCTGTCCGCCGCGCTGGTCGAGGCACTGGGCACCGGCAGCGACCGGATCGAGGGCATTCAGGCGACGATCGAACAGACGATCGCCGACACCCGCGACTTCACTGACGGTGCCGCGCCCAAACTGGTCGAGATGCTGCTGCGCATCCGCGAAACCGCCGGTGCCACCGCCGACCATGCGCGAAAGACGCTGGGCGCGGTGATCCCCGAAACCGCCGCACAACTCGAACATGCAGCAGTGGAGCGGTTCGCCCACGCCTTCGACGACGCTGTCGCGCGACAGCTCTCGCTGCTCGCCAAGGCCGCGGACGATGCGGTCCGCGTCGCCGCGCGCGCCGCCGACCGGGTGGGTGAGAAGACGCTCGCCATCGCCGAAGCCTCCGCCGTCGTCGAAACCCGCATCGAGGCGGCAGAGGCGGCGCGCGAAGCGGGTGAGCGCGACAGCTTCGCCCGCCGCGTCTCGCTGCTGATCGAGGCGCTGAACTCCGCCGCGATCGACATCACCAAGGCGCTGTCCGCCGATGTCGCCGACACTGCCTGGGCCGCGTATCTGAAGGGCGACCGCGGCGTCTTCACCCGCCGCGCGGTCCGCCTGCTCGATCCCGCGGACCTGCGCGAAATCGCCGCGCTCTACGACGCCGACGACCAGTTCCACGATCAGGTCAACCGTTACATCCACGATTTCGAGGCGATGCTGCGGCTCGTGCTGGCGCAGCGCGACGGATCGCCGATGGGCGTCACGCTCTTGTCGAGCGATTCGGGCAAGCTCTATGTCGCGCTGGCGCAGGCGATCGAGCGGCTGCGAACGTGAGGCACCTTCTCCTGCCGCTGTCGTTCCTACTGATCGGCGCGGCGGCGCCTGTCGAACCGCGCTGGGAGCGGATCTTCGACGGCCGGAGCCTGACCGGCTGGACGCCCAAGATCACCGGGCAGGCGGCGGGCGAGGATGCGCTCGGCATGTTCGTCGTGCGCGGCGGCGCGATCCGCGTGTCGCACGCCAACTATCGCAAGTTCGCCGGCGAGTTCGGGCATCTGTTCTGGAACACGCCGCTCAAGGCCTATCGCCTGAGGTTGGAATATCGTTTCTTCGGGCAGTCGCTCCCCGGCATCGCCGACTGGCAGGCGAGCAATTCGGGCGTGATGATCGACGCGCAGGCGCCCCAGACGATGGCGCGCGACCAGCAATTTCCCGTCAGCCTCGAAGTCCAGTTGCTCGGCAGTCCGCGCGCGGCACGCGAGCCGACCGGCAACCTCTGCACGCCGGGCACCACGGTCGTCTTCGCCGGCAAGCGCGACCTTCGCCATTGCATCCTGTCGTCGGGGCCGATCCTGCCCAACGGCCGCTGGGTCCACGCCGAGGTAGAGGTGCTGCCGGACGGGCGGATCACCCACCGCATCGACGGCAAGGTCGTGCTGACCTACAGGGCGCCGGAACTCGACCCCGTGGATGCGGATGCGAAGCCGCTGATCGAAGCGGCCGGCGGCGCGCTCACACTGGGCGGCGGCTATATCGCGCTGCAAAGCGAAGGCCACCCGGTCGAGTTCCGCAACATCGAAGTGCAGCGGCTCGACTGAGCGCCTATCGCCCGGTGAAGTCCAGCATGTCGGCGGTCACCCAGCCGAACACGTAATTGGCGTAGAACAGCCCGAACAACGCGCTCCCGACGATCGTCGTCCACAGGACGATCCGGCCAAAAGGAAAGCGCACCGGCGCGCTGTCGGCCTGCCCCGGCACCTTCGCCACCCCCGCCTCTTCGCTGGTCCGCGCGAAGAAGGGGAGGACGAAGAACAGCGACAGGAACCAGAACAGGAACCAGATCGCGAGGGCGGACTGCCAGCGCATCCTCGGTTCAGCCGATCATCAGCACGTCGACGACGGGCTTCTTGCCCGTCCAGCGCGTCGCGACGCGGCGGGCGGCCAGGCGGATCGCCTCGCGCCGCTTGTCGTGATCGCGCTCGCCCTTCTTGACGGCCTCGACCACCGCGTCGGCGACCTCGTCGAGGAACGGCTCGCGCTCTTCCTCGACCGGCACGCCCTGCACGCGGACCTGCGGCTCGCCGAGCAGGCGGCCGTCCCGGTTGAACGCGACTGCGACCGACATGTGGCCATAGCTGGCGAGCCGGCGGCGCTCGGCCATCGTCGCGCCGTCGGCGGGCAGGATGATGTCGCCGTCCAGCGCGAGCCGGCCCACCGTCGCGAAGCCGATCCGCTTCGGCGCGCCGGGCGCGAGGCGGATGACGTCGCCATCCTTGTTCGACACCGCAATGGGGATGCCATTGGCGAGCGCGAAGCGCGCATGCTCGGCCAGGTGCCGCACCTCGCCATGGACGGGCACGAGGATCTCGGGCCGGATCCACTTGTACATCGACTGAAGCTCAGGGCGTCCCGGATGCCCCGACACATGCACGAACGCCTGCCGATCGGTGACGAGGTCGACGCCCTGTTCGGCAAGCTGATTCATGATCCGGCCGATCGCCACCTCGTTGCCCGGAATCTGCTTGGACGAGAAGATCACGCGATCCCCCTCCTGCAACCGGATCGGGTGGTTCTTGTCGGCGATGCGGGCGAGCGCGGCGCGCGCCTCCCCCTGCCCGCCGGTCGCGACGATCAGCACCTTGCCGCGCGGCAGCTTCATCGCGGTTTCCCAGTCGACCGTCTCGGGGAAATCCTTGAGATAGCCAGTCGCGCGCGCGACCTTGACGATGCGATCCAGCGACCGGCCCGCCAGACACAGCTTGCGATCGGTATCGCGCGCGCAATCCGCCAGCGTCTGAAGCCGCGCGGCATTGGAGGCGAAGGTGGTGACGACGACGCGCCGCCCGGCGGACTCGCCGATCGCGCGGTTCAGCCCCTCCCGCACGTCCGCTTCCGATCCCGACGCCTCGGCATTGAAGACGTTGGTCGAATCGCAGACGAGCGCGAGCACGCCCTTGTCGCCGATCGCGGTCAGCTCCGCCGCGGTCGAAGGCGTGCCGATGCCCGCGGTCTCGTCGATCTTCCAGTCGCCGGTATGGAAGGCATTGCCCTGCGCCGTCTCGATCAACAGGGCATTGCCCTCCGGGATCGAGTGCGCGAGCGGCACGAACGTCACCTTGAACGGCTTCAGGTTCACGGTGCCGCCGACCTCGACGATCTTGAGCTTCACCTGATCGGACACGCCCTCCTCGTCGAGCTTGCCGCGGATCAGGCCGGCGGTGAACGGCGTCGCATAGATCGGCACGCCGAGATCGGCGGCGAGATAGGGGAGCGCACCGATATGATCCTCATGCCCGTGCGTCACGACGATGCCGACGAGGTCGTCGATACGGTCCTCGATGAAGGAAAGGTCGGGCAGGATCACGTCGATCCCGGGATAGCCCGGATCGGCAAAGGTCACGCCGCAATCGACCATCAGCCATTTGCCGACGGTGCCGTAGAGATTGACGTTCATGCCGATCTCGCCCGATCCGCCGAGCGCGACGAAAAGCAGTTCGTTCTTGGGTGTCACTTCATTCCTGACGTTGGATTAGCTGCCGTTTCATACCGGGCAGCAAGCGCGCGGCCTATCGACCGCGTTTGAATTAGATATGGCGACGCTGCCACAGGATCGCCAGCCCCTGAATCGTGAGGTCGGGCTCGACCGCGTCGAACGCGCCGGTGTGCCCGTCGAACAGGATCGCGAGGCCGCCGGTGGCGATGATCCGCGCCGGCCGCCCGATCTCGGCACGCAGCCGCGCGACCAGCCCCTCGATCATCGCGACATAGCCCCAGAAGATGCCGATCTGCATCTGGCTGACCGTCGTCCTCCCGACGACGCTCGGGTCCTCGGGCGCCTCGATCGCGATGCGCGGCAGCTTGGCGGCGGCGGCGACCAGCGCGTCGAGCGACAGGTTGATCCCCGGTGCGATGATCCCGCCCTTGTACGCCCCCGAATAGTCGGCGACGTCGAAGGTGGTGGCGGTGCCGAAGTCGATGATGACGAGGTCACCGTCATACTTCTCGTGCGCGGCGATGACGTTCAATGCGCGGTCCGCCCCGACATTGCCCGGCTCGTCCACGTCGAGCGCGATGCCCCAAGGAATGTCACGCCCGGCGACCAGCGCGGGGCTGCCGAAATACTTCTCCGCCAGCACCTCGAGGTTATGGAGCGCGCGGGGGACGACGGTGCCGATCACCACGCCCTCGACATCCTCGCGCGCGAACCCTTCGAGCGCCAGCAACTGATTGAGCCAGACGACATATTCGTCGGCGGTGCGGCGCGGGTCAGTGGCGATGCGCCAGCGGGCGCGGATCGCGCGCCCCTCGTCGACCAGCGCGAAGACGACATTGGTGTTGCCGGCGTCGATCGCGAGCAGCATGGCGGAACCCTTCAGATCAGGAAGACATCGCCGGCGTGGATGACACGCCCGCGTCCGTCCGCCAAGCGCAGCCGAAGCGCGCCGTCCTCGGCCAGCCCGTCGAACAGCCCCTCGATCGCCTGGCCATCGGGGGCATGGAGGCGAAGCGCGGTGCCCGCGGCGTGCGCGCGAGCGATCCAGGCCTCGCGGATCGCCGCCAGCCCCTCGCCCCGCCAGCGATCCAGCCACCGCGCGAACGCAGCCGCCAGCGTGCGGGCGAACTCGGCGGGCGGCACCGCGCTCGCCAGCGTCGCGGTCGGGCGATCGGGCAGGTCGGGGGCATGGGCTAGGTTGACGCCGATGCCGACAATCACCGCCTGCTCCACCCGCTCAAGCAGGATGCCCGCGAGCTTCGCGCCGGAAAGCAGCAGGTCGTTGGGCCATTTGAGCGTAAGCGGCGCCGGGTCAGCGAGATACGCCCCCGCCGCCTCATGTAGCGCGACGCCCGCGATCAGCGACAGACTGGCGGGCGGCGGGTCGCTTGGGCGCAGGCGGACCAGCGTGCTGCCGTAGAAATTGCCGGTCGGCGAGGTCCAGGCGCGCCCCTGGCGCCCCCGCCCCGCGGTCTGGCGATCGGCGCGCAGCCAGAGCCCCTCTTCCGCGCCGCCCGCCACCAGCGAAGCGAGGTCGGCGTTGGTCGACCCCGTTTCCGCAACCTCGACGAACCGCGTCAGAACAGCGCCCGTGCCGCCGTCAGGCTCGCGGCGCTGAGCGCGGGGATCAGCAGATAACCGGCGGGCGAGATGAACACTGCGCTTGCCGCGATCAGGCCCTTCTCGACGACGCTATTCGACGGCGCGAAGGCGGGTGCCGGCTCGCCGAAGAACATCGTGCGGATGATGCTGAGATAATAATAGGCGCCGATCACTGAGCTCGCGATGCCGATCACCGCCAGCGGATAGAGGCCGGCACGCGTTGCCGCCTCGAACACTGCGAACTTGGCGTAGAAGCCGAACAGGGGCGGGATGCCCGCGAGGCTGAACATGAACATGCCGAGCGCCAGCGCCAATGCCGGGCGCGTGCGCGACATGCCCGACAGGCTGGCGATGCTCTCGACCGGCTGGCCGTCGGCCCCGCGCATCTGCAGCACGACGAGGAAGCTGCCAAGCGTCATCGCGACGTAGATCGTCATATAGACGAGCACCGCGGCGATCCCGTCCTCGGTCCCGGCGGCGAGGCCGATCAGCGCGAAGCCGATATTGTTGATCGACGAATAGGCGAGCAGCCGCTTGATGTTCGTCTGGTTGATCGCCGCGACCGCACCGAGGATGATCGAGGCGAGCGAGGCGAAGATCACGATCTGGCGCCAGTCGGCGGTTGCCGGGCCCATCGCCTCGACCGCGATGCGCAGCGCGAGTGCGACGGCGGCGACCTTCTGCGCGCTGGCGAAGCTCAGCGTCACCGGGGTCGGCGCACCCTCGTACACGTCGGGCGTCCACATGTGGAACGGCACCGCCGCGATCTTGAACGCAAGGCCCGCGAACACGAAGACGAGGCCGAACAGCAGGCCGAGCGACTGGCCGCCCGCATAAGCCGCCGAGATACCCGAATAGAGCGTCGTGCCCGAGAAGCCGTAGACCAGGCTGATACCGTAGAGGAGGATGCCCGAGGCGAGCGCGCCGAGGATGAAATACTTCAGCCCCGCTTCGGCCGACCGCTGGTCGCGGCGCATGAAGCTGGCGAGCACGTACGCTGCGAGGCTCTGGAGCTCGAGCCCGACATAGAGCGTGAGCAGGTCGGCCGCGGACACCATCATGCCCATGCCGACCGCCGCAAGCAGCATCAGCACCGGATATTCGGGGCGCAAATCGTCGCCCGAACTCTCGGCAAAGAAGCGCGGCGCGATCAGGATCGCGACGCCGCTGGCGATGTAGATCAGCACCTTGGCAAAGGTGCCGAACGCATCGGCGCGCCACAGCCCGTCGAACGCCTCACCCCCGGTCGAGGCGGGACCGGCGAGAGCGATACCCGCGCCGATCAGCAGCGCCACCGCGGCATAGGAGATCACCCGCGTCGACGCCTGCCCGCCCCAGGCGGCGGCGAGCATCAGGACGAGGCTGCCGAGCGTAAGCACGAGCTCGGGCAGGATGAAGAGCATCTGCGTACCGTAGGACATCAATGGCCTCCGCCATGCGCGGCGGCGGGTGCGGTCTCACCGCTTGTCCCCGCTTCGCCATGGCCACTCACTTCTTCGACGCGGGCCTCGTAAGCGGCGATCGCGGCGGGCTTGCCAGCGGTCGGCTTCGAATCGCTGCCCGGATTGCCGCGGTTCACGCGTTCCAGCAGCGTCGCGACGTCGGCGCGCATGGGCGCAAGGAAGCTCTCGGGATAGACGCCCATCCAGAGGACCACCGCCGCGATCGGCGCGAGCAGCGCGATCTCGCGAACGCTGAGGTCGGGCATGACGCGAACGTCGTCCGACTTGATCTCGCCCCACACGACCCGGCGATAGAGATAGAGCATGTACGCGGCGCCGAGGATGATGCCCGTGGTGCAGACCAGCGCGATCCAGGTCGACGCCTGATAGGTGCCGGCAAGGCTCAGAAACTCGCCGACGAAGCCCGACGTGCCCGGCAGACCGATCGACGCCATCGTGAACAGCAGGAACAGGATCGCATAGCGCGGCATGTTGTTCGCAAGGCCGCCATAGCGCGCGATCTCACGCGTGTGCAGCCGGTCGTAGATGACGCCGACGCACAGGAACAGCGCTCCCGAGACCAAGCCATGGCTGAGCATGACGATCATCGCGCCTTCGATGCCCTGCTGGTTGAAGGCGAACAGGCCGATCGTCACGATCGCCATGTGCGCGACCGACGAATAGGCGATCAGCTTCTTCATGTCCGACTGCACGAGCGCGATCAGGCTGGTATAGACCACCGCCACCGCCGACAGCGCGAAGATCAGCCAGGTGAGCTGGCCCGACGCCTCGGGGAACATCGGCAGGCTGAAGCGCAGGAAGCCATAGCCGCCGAGCTTCAGGAGCACGCCCGCCAGGATCACCGACCCCGCGGTCGGCGCCTGCACGTGCGCGTCGGGCAGCCAGGTGTGCACCGGCCACATCGGCATCTTGACCGCGAACGACGCAAAGAAGCCGAGCCACAGCCAGGTCTGCACATGGGCGGGGAAGTCGTACGCCATTAGGTCGGGGATGTACGTCGTGCCCGCCGTCACGCTCATGTAGAGCATGGCGATGAACATCAGCACCGAGCCGAGCAGCGTATAGAGAAAGAACTTGTACGACGCGTAGATGCGGTTCGCGCCGCCCCAGATGCCGATGATGAGGTACATCGGAATGAGGCCGGCTTCGAAGAACATGTAGAACAGGAACAGATCCTGTGCCGCGAACGTGCCGATCATCAGCACTTCGACGAGCAGGAACAGCGCCATGTATTCGGGCACGCGCTTCTCGATCGCTTCCCAGCTCGCGCCAATGCAGATCGGCATCAGGAAGACGCTGAGCATGATGAGCATCAGCGCGAAGCCGTCGATGCCGAGCGCCCAGGCGAAGCGGCCGAAGACCGGGGCATATTCGGTGAACTGCCATTGCGGGGCCGAGGGGCCCTGGTCGAAATTGGCCCAGAGCAGGCAACCGAGCACGAAATCGACCAGCGTCGCGGCAAGCGCGATCCAGCGGGCGGTGCGTGCATCGACGAACAGGCAGGCGACCGCCGCAATGGCGGGCACGGCGAGCATCAGCGAGAGAATGGGGAAACCGTCCATGACCTCAGCGCCCCGCAATGGCCCAGGTGACCGCGGCGGTCAGCCCGATCAGCATGACGAAGGCATAGCTGTATACATATCCCGACTGGACGCGCCCTGCGACCCGGCTGCCCATCGCGACCAGCGCCGCCGACCCGTTGGGGCCGAAGCGATCGATCGTCCCCTCGTCCCCGGCCTTCCAGAACAGGCGGCCGAAGGCGAAGGCGGGCTTGACGAAGAGAAGGTCGTAAAGCTCGTCGAAATACCATTTGTGAAGCAGGAAGCGGTGCAGCACGCGGAACTGCTCGACGAACTTCGCGGGGAAGCCCGGGCGCAGCAGATAGGCGTAGATCGCGGTCAAGAGCCCGAGCGCCATCACGATCGTCGCGGCGTACTTCACCAGCGCCGGCACCTCGTGCATCGCGTGCATCAGATGCTGGTTGTAGAAGATCGCGCCCTTCCAGAACCCGGCTTCCTCGAGGAAGGCGTGGTGGAAGGCGAAGCCGGCACCCACCGCACCCAGCGTCAGCACGAGCAGCGGCGCGAGCATGACCAGCGGGCTTTCGTGCGGGTGATAGCCCGCGGTGCCGTCGTCATGCGCGTGGACGTGATCGTCATGGGCGTGCGCAGCATGGGTGTGGGCGGGCGCATGGCCCGCATCCTCGTCCGCCGGCGCGTCATGATGATGGTCGCCATGCGCGGCATGCTGGATGTGCTCCGAGCCCGACCAGCGCGGCCTGCCCCAGAAGGTGAGGAACATCAGGCGCCACGAATAGAAGCTCGTCAGCAATGCGGCGAACGTGCCGACCCAGAACGCGCCCTGCCCGCTGCCCGATGCCCAGGCGACTTCGAGGATCGCGTCCTTCGAATGATAGCCCGCAAAGCCGACCCCCGCGAAACCAACGCCCGTGATCGCCAGCGTACCCGCCATCATCGTCCAGAACGTGATCGGGATATGCCGGCGCAGGCCGCCGTAAAAACGCATGTCCTGCTCATGATGCATCGCATGAATGACCGAACCGGCGCCGAGGAACAGCAGCGCCTTGAAGAAGGCGTGCGTGAACAGGTGGAACATCGCCGCGCCGTACGCGCCGACGCCGGCGGCAAAGAACATGTAGCCGAGCTGCGAACAGGTCGAATAGGCGATGACGCGCTTGATGTCGGTCTGCACCGTGCCGATCGTCGCGGCGAAGATGCAGGTCGCGGCGCCGACGCCGGTGACGACGGTGAGTGCGGTCGGCGACACCTCGAACATCGGCGACAGGCGACACACCATGAACACGCCCGCGGTCACCATCGTCGCGGCGTGGATCAGCGCCGACACCGGGGTCGGCCCCTCCATCGCGTCAGGAAGCCAGGTGTGCAGGCCGAGCTGCGCCGACTTGCCCATCGCACCGACGAACAGAAGGAGGCACAGCACCGTCATCGTGTCGAGACGATAGCCGAGGAAGCCGATCGTCGATCCCGCCATGCCGGGCGCCGCCTCGAGGATTGCAGGGATCGAGATGGTGTTGAACACGAGGTACGTGCCGAAAATGCCGAGCATGAAGCCCAAATCACCGACGCGGTTGACGACGAACGCCTTGATCGCCGCCGCCTGTGCCGACGGCTTCTTGTACCAGAAGCCGATCAAGAGATAGCTGGCGAGGCCGACGCCCTCCCACCCGAAGAACATCTGGATGAGGTTGTCGGCGGTCACCAGCATGAGCATCGCGAAGGTGAAGAGCGACAGATAGGCGAAGAAGCGCGGCTGATCGGGGTCCTCCGCCATATAGCCCCAGCTATACAGGTGGACGAGCGCCGAGACGGTGGTGATGACCACCAGCATGATCGCGGTCAGCGTATCGACGCGCAGCGCCCAGGCGGCGTCCATGCCGCCCGACTTGATGAAGTCGAGGACGTGGACGACCTCGGCCGCGCGGTCGCCCGACAGGAAGCCGAGGAAGATCGGCCAGGAAAGAAGGCACGCGATGAGGAGCGCGCCCGTCGTCACCGACTTGGCGGCGACGTTGCCGATCGCGCGATTGCCCAGTCCCGCGACGATCGCGGCGATGAGCGGCAGGAAGACGATTGCCTGGATCACCAGATGGTTACCCCTTCATCCGGTTGGCGTCGTCGACCGCGATATTGCCGCGGCCACGGAAATAGATGACGAGGACGGCAAGCCCGATCGCCGCTTCACCCGCCGCGACGGTCAGCACGAACATCGCGAACACCTGTCCCACCAGATCGCCGAGGAAGGCGGAAAAGGCGACGAGGTTGATGTTGACCGCCAGCAGGATGAGCTCGATCGCCATCAGGATGACGATCAGGTTCTTGCGGTTGAGGAAGATCCCCATGACGCCGAGCGCGAACAGGATCGCGCCGACGGTCAGATAATGATGCAGCCCGATCACAGCTCGACCCCCTGACCCACCGGCTGGTTGACCTTGCGGATCGCGTCCTTCGAGCGGCGCGCGACCTGGCGGGCGATGTTCTGCTTGATGACGCCGGTGCGCTCGCGGTGTGTCAGCACGATCGCGCCGATCATCGCGACGAGGAGGACGAGGCCCGCCCCCTCGAACACCAGCAGGTAGCGCGTGTAGAGCAGCCGCCCGATCGCCTCGATGTTCGGCACCGCGGCGTCGATCGGCGCGATGCGCGTCGACAGCTCGATGCCGCCCGCCGACCAGGCGCCGACGCCGATCAGGATCTCCGCGGCGAGACCCACCGCCAGCACCACGCCGATCGGCAGATACTTGACGAAGCCCGCGCGCAGCTCGGCAAAGTCGATGTCGAGCATCATCACGACGAACAGGAACAGGACCGCGACCGCGCCGACATAGACGATGACGAGCAGCATCGCGATGAATTCGGCGCCGACCAGCACCATGAGGCCGGCGGCGTTGAAGAACGCCAGGATCAGCCACAGCACCGAATGCACCGGGTTGCGCGCGGTAATCACCATCGCCGCCGACAGGACGACGATGGCCGCGAACAGGTAAAAGGCGACGGCCTGGATCAACGCGATCCCTCCTCGGCGCAGCACGTCACCCCAGCGAAGGCTGGGGTCGCGCAGTAATGATGCGTGCCCTTGCGGCACGAGATCCCAGCCTTCGCTGGGATGACGGCGAGCGCGTAGTCCATGGCTGACCCCTTATGCCCGCGCCGCTTAGCGATACGGGGCGTCGGCGGCAAGGTTCGCGGCGATCGCGCGCTCCCAGCGGTCACCGTTCGCGAGCAGCTTGTCCTTGTGATAGATCAGCTCTTCGCGCGTTTCGGTTGAAAACTCGAAATTCGGCCCCTCGACCACGGCATCGACGGGGCACGCTTCCTGGCACAGCCCGCAATAGATGCACTTGGTCATGTCGATGTCGTAGCGCGTCGTGCGGCGGCTGCCGTCGTCGCGCGGCTCGGCCTCGATCGTGATCGCCTGCGCCGGGCACACGGCCTCGCACAGCTTGCACGCGATGCAGCGCTCTTCGCCATTGGGATAGCGGCGCAGGGCATGCTCGCCGCGGAAGCGGGGGCTGATCGGGTTCTTCTCGTACGGGTAGTTGATCGTCGCCTTCGGCTTGAAGAAATACTTCAAGGTCAGGAGGTGGGCCGAGACGAACTCGGCCAGTGCGAACGACTTGAGGGTCTGAGCGATGCTCATGCCGGAACTCCATATCGCGTCAGCATCAGGAAGCCCGACACGAGGAACACGAAGGTGAGGCTCAAGGGCAGGAACACCTTCCAGCCCAGCCGCATCAGTTGGTCGTAGCGATAGCGCGGAACCGTCGCCTTCACCCAGCTGAACAGGAAGAAGAAGAAGAACGCCTTGGCGAACAGCCAGATGATCCCCGGCACGAGGTAGAGCGGCGCCCAGTCGAACGGCGGCAGATAGCCACCCCAGAACAGGACGGCATTCAGCATGCACATCAGGATGACGTTGGCATATTCGCCGAGCCAGTAGAGCGCGAACGCCATCGACGAATATTCGGTCTGATAGCCCGCGACGAGCTCCGACTCCGCCTCGGTCAGGTCGAACGGCGCGCGTGCCGTCTCCGCCAGCGCCGAGATGAAGAACACCACCGCCATCGGGAACAGCAGCGGGTTGAAGCCGAAGCCGTTGATCGGAAGGAAATCGAGGCCCCAGACGTTCTTCTGCGCCTCGACGATCGTCGTCAGGTTGAAGCTGCCCGCCCAGAGCACGATTGACACGAGGACGAAGCCGATCGCGACCTCATAGCTCACCATCTGCGCCGCCGCGCGGATCGCCGAGTAGAACGGATACTTCGAGTTCGACGCCCAGCCCGCAAGGATCACGCCGTAGACGCCAAGCGACGAGGCGGCGAGCACGTAGAGCAATCCGACATTGATGTCGGCCAGCACCACGCCCACGTCGAACGGCACCACCGCCCAGACGATCAGCGCAACGGTGAAGGTGATGATCGGCGCAAGGAGGAACAGCCCCTTGTTCGCACCGGTCGGGATGATCGTTTCCTGAAGAAAGACCTTGAGGCCGTCGGCGAACGACTGGAGCAGGCCGAACGGCCCCACCACGTTCGGCCCGCGGCGCAGCGCCATCGCCGCCCAGATCTTGCGATCGGCATAGATGATCATCGCCACCGCCAGCATGACGGGAAAGGCGATCAAGAGGATGCCGGCGATCGTCGAGACGGCCCATGCCCCCTCGAACGACAGCCCCAATGATTGGAAGAAGGACGTCATTCCGCCGCCTCCGCGAACGCTTCGCCATGGACCAGTTCGGCCGAGCAGCGCTGCATCGTCGGGCTCGCGCGGCAAATGGCGTTGGTGAGATAGAAGTCGGCGACCGGATAGGTCACCGTCCCCTCGCCCTTGGCATCGATCGCCGGCGGGTTCCAGTCATAACCGGCCAGCCCCTCGCGCCCCAGCGCCGGCACCTCGGCGATCATCGCACGGCGGAGGCCGGCGAAATCGTCGAACGGCAGCGGGCGACCGATCACGTCGGACAGCGCGCGCAGGATCGTCCAGTCGTCGCGCGCTTCGCCCGGCGCGAACACCGCCCGCTCGCTGAACTGCACGCGGCCCTCGAGATTGACATAGGTGCCGGGCTTCTCGGCATAGGTGGCGGCGGGCAGGATCACGTCGGCGTGATGCGCGCCCTTGTCGCCGTGATGACCGACATAGACCTTGAAGCTGCCCTCGAGGGCCGAGAAATCGACCTCGTCGGCGCCGAGGAGGAAGGTCAGCCTCGGGCTTGCGGCGACGATATCGGCGATGCCGCCCGCCTGCGCATAGCCAAGCATCAGCGCGCCCATCCGCGCCGCCGCGGTATGGACGACGTTGAAGCCGTTCCAGCCGTCGCGCACGACGTTCAGCGACTTGGCGAGCGCCAGCGCCGCGCCATGACCGTTCTTGAGCGCGCCCGGCCCGACGACAATCATCGGCTTCGATGCCGCCGCGAACACATCCGCCGCCGCGTCGGGCAGCTTCGCGAGCAGCGACAGGTCGTCGCCCAGCCACGTGACGCGATAGGTCAGGTCCGTCTCCGGCCCGATGGCGAAGACCTTCGCGCCCTTCTTGATCGCCTTGCGCACCCGCGTGTTGATGAGCGGCGCTTCCCAGCGCAGGTTCGAGCCCACCAGCAGGATCGCGTCGGCATCCTCGACCCCCGCGATCGTCGTGTTGAACGCGACCGCGCCAAGGTTGGTCACGTCATAGGCCATGCCCGTCTGCCGCCCTTCGAGCAGCGACGAGCCGAAGCCCTCGACCAGCTTCTTCGCGGCGAACATCGTCTCGCAATCGACCATGTCGCCCGCGATCGCGGCGACCGACGAGCCGGCCGTGCGCGCGACCTCGGCGATCGCGGCGAACGCCTCGTCCCAGGTCGCGGTCGTCAGCTTGCCGCCCTTGCGGATATAGGGCTTGTCGAGGCGCCGGCGGACGAGGCCGTCGACATGGTGGCGCGTCTTGTCGTGCGCCCATTCCTCGTTCACGTCCTCGTTGACGCGCGGCAGGACGCGCAGCACCTGACGCCCGCGGCTGTCGATGCGGATGTTGGTGCCGACCGCATCCATCACGTCGATGCCGAGCGTCTTCTTAAGCTCCCACGGCCGCGCGTTGAACGCATAGGGCTTCGACGTCAGCGCACCGACCGGGCACAGGTCGACGACGTTGCCGGAGAGCTCGCTCGACACCGCCTTTTCGAGATAGCTGGTGATCTGCATGTTCTCGCCGCGATAGATCGCGCCGATCTCCTCCACGCCCGCGACCTCTTCGGCGAAGCGGACGCAGCGCGTGCACTGAATGCAGCGAGTCATGACCGTCTTGACGATCGGGCCCATATACTTCTCGGTCACCGCGCGCTTGTTCTCAGTATAGCGCGTGGCGCCGCGACCATAGGCCATCGTCTGGTCCTGCAGGTCGCATTCGCCGCCCTGGTCGCAGATCGGGCAGTCGAGCGGGTGGTTGATGAGCAGGAACTCCATCACCCCCTCGCGCGCGGCCTTCACCATCGCCGAATCGGTACGCACTTCCTGATTGTCGGCGGCGGGCAGCGCGCACGACGCCTGCGGCTTCGGCGGCCCGGGCTTCACCTCGACCAGGCACATGCGGCAATTGCCGGCGATCGAAAGCCGCTCGTGATAGCAGAAACGGGGAATCTCCTTCCCCGCCGCTTCGCACGCCTGGAGCACCGTGGCCCCCTGCGGCACCTCGACCTCGATCCCGTCGACTTTCAGTTTAGGCATCGTCAGTTCTTTCCGGCAGATGCGTTCGCATGCATCCGTGACAATCGATAATAGTGGAATGCGAGGTTGAGACGCAGGAGTGTCTTGTTCATCGCCATTTTCGTTCCGGTATCGGTGCAAGCCGAAATGGCCGGAACCGCGGTACCAACGGCACGACTCTCGGCATCGGAGCCGGGCTCGGCCTTCAGGATCGTTGCCGATCCGGCGGGGTCTGTCGCGGCAAGACAAAAGCTGGTCTTGTCGACACCGGATGGGAGCTGCTGAAAACCGGGGTCATCAAAAAGTGCTGCCGTGGTGATGGCCTCCGGCCGTTCTTCTTGATGCGCGAGGATGTACGCCTCTGAATTGAAAGCGAGTGCGCTCTTGTAGCCCATGCGCATCTGCATGGTGCTGACCTTTCGAGCATCGCCCAAGCATCGTTCCATGACCGGCTTGAGCGCCGTCATGGCGCTGACCGTCTGTTCCGGCTGATTAGCCGTTGCTGCATCAAGGAATGCCCTCACTTTCGCAGGGTCACGGCGGACATTGCAGGCTGCGACGGTTCGAGACACCAACAGTGAATCGGCTGCAGGCAGCCGGGTAAGCTGGTCGGCCGGATCCTCGCCGGCGATCGTCTGGACCGGCCCGGAAGTTCTTCCCGGAATCAACGACCCTGTGCCGACACGCGCGCGCGTTTGATCAATCGGCGATCCGACTGCGACGGGCATCAGAAGCATGGACATGAAAGCCGATGCCAGCACCTTACTCCGCCGCCTCCTGATACGACGCGCCGTGGCCCTGCTTCTCGAGAATCCGACGCTCCATCTCGGGGCGGAAGTGGCGGATCAGGCCCTGGATCGGCCACGCGGCCGCATCGCCTAGCGCGCAGATGGTGTGGCCCTCGACCTGCTTGGTCACCTGATAGAGCGTGTCGATCTCGGAAATGTCGGCGTCGCCGGTGCGCATCCGCTCCATCACGCGCCACATCCAGCCGGTACCCTCGCGGCACGGCGTGCACTGGCCGCAGCTCTCATGCTTGTAGAAGTAGCTGATGCGGCTGATCGCGCGGACGATGTCGGTCGACTTGTCCATGACGATGATCGCCGCGGTGCCGAGGCCCGAGCCCACTTCCTTCAGCCCGTCGAAATCCATCGGCGCGTCCATGATCTGCGCCGCGGGGACGAGCGGCACCGACGAGCCGCCGGGGATCACCGCGAGCAGGTTGTCCCAACCGCCGCGGATGCCGCCGCAATGCTTCTCGATCAGCTCGCGGAACGGGATCGACATCGATTCCTCGACCACGCACGGCTTTTCGACATGGCCGCTGATCTGGAAGAGTTTGGTACCCTTGTTGTTCTCGCGCCCGAAGCTCGAGAACCATTCCGGCCCGCGGCGCAGGATCGTCGGCGCGACCGCGATCGATTCGACGTTGTTGACCGTCGTCGGGCAACCATAGAGGCCCGCGCCCGCCGGGAACGGGGGCTTCAGCCGCGGCTGGCCCTTCTTGCCCTCCAGGCTCTCGAGCATCGCGGTCTCTTCGCCGCAGATGTACGCGCCCGCGCCCCGGTGACAGAACACGTCGAAGTCAAAGCCCGACCCGCACGCGTTCTTGCCGATGAAGCCCTTGTCGTACGCCTCGGCGATCGCCGCGAACAGCACCTCGGCCTCGCGGATATATTCGCCGCGGATGTAGATGTACGCCGCACGCGCGCGCATCGCGAAGCCCGCGACCAGCGCGCCCTCGATCAGCTTGTGCGGATCGTGGCGGATGATCTCGCGGTCCTTGCACGACCCCGGCTCGGACTCGTCGGCATTGATGACGAGGAAGCTGGGGCGCTCGGGCGTCGGGTTCTTCGGCATGAAGCTCCACTTCATGCCGGTGGGGAAGCCCGCGCCGCCGCGACCGCGCAGGCCCGACGCCTTGATCCGATCGATGATCGTATCCTGGCCGAGTTCCAGCAGCGCCTTGGTATTGTCCCAGTCGCCGCGTTTCATCGCCGCGTCGACGTTCCACGGCTGGAAACCATAGACGTTGGTGAAGATGCGGTCCTTGTCAGCGAGCACGGCTCAGCGTCCCTGTCCAATCAGCTTTTCAGCCAGAAAATAACCCGCCACCGCCAGCGACATCCCGATACCGATGACGATCAGGCTGAACGCGACCTTCAACAGCGCCACGAGCACGAAGACCGCGGCGGCGAAGATGGCGATGGCGACGAGCAGGTTCATGCCCACTCGCCGCGATAGTCGTGGTTGGCGTCCACCATTTCAGTCAGCGTGGTCGGTCCGCCCTCGGGCTCCGACGTATGGCGGCCGTTCTGCGAGCCGGGCTTCGGCGTCTCGCCATTGGCCAGCGCCGACAGGATCGCGACGGTCTTGTCGTAATCCAGATCCTCGAAATTGTCGTCGTTGATCTGGACCATCGGCGCGTTGGCGCAATTGCCCATGCACTCGACCTCGGTCAGCGTGAACAGGCCGTCGGGCGTGGTCTTGCCCTTGACCAGACCCTGATTCTTGCACGCCGCGAGCACGTCGTCCGACCCGCGCAGCATGCACGGCGTCGTGCCGCAGACCTGCACGTGATAGCGGCCGACCGGCACCATGTTGTACATGGTGTAGAAAGTCGCGACCTCGAGCACGCGGATGTACGGCATGTCGAGATAGCTCGCAACATACTCGATCACCGGGACGGGCAGCCAGCCCTGCGTCTGCGTCTCCGCCCCCACCTGCCGCTGGGCGAGGTCGAGGAGCGGGAGCGTCGCCGACATCTGGCGACCCGCGGGATAGCGACCGACGATTTCCTTCGCCTTGGTCGCATTCGCCTCGTTCCAGGCGAACGCGCCCCAGCGCGCGCGGACTTCCGCTTCGTCAAGAATGGGTGCTGCGTCGGCCATCAGCGGTCACACTCCCCGAACACGATGTCCATCGCACCCAGAATGGCGGTGGTGTCGGCGAGCATGTGCCCGCGGCTCATGAAGTCCATCGCCTGAAGGTGGCTGAACGCGGTCGGCCGGATCTTCACGCGATAGGGTTTGTTCGACCCATCGGAGACCATGTAGATGCCGAACTCGCCCTTGGGGCTTTCGGTCGCGACATAGACTTCGCCCGCGGGGACGTGGAAGCCCTCGGTATAGAGCTTGAAGTGGTGGATGAGCGCTTCCATCGACCGCTTCATTTCGGCGCGCTTGGGCGGCACCACCTTGCGATCCATCGAGGCGATCGGCCCCTCCGGCATCTCGTTCAGGCACTGCTTCATGATGCGCGCTGACTGCCAGACTTCCTCGACGCGGACCATGAACCGGTCGTAGCAGTCGCCGCGCGTGCCGACGGGCACGTCGAACTCCATCCGATCATAGACGTCGTAGGGCTGCGACTTGCGCAGGTCCCAGGGCAGGCCGGCCGCGCGGATCATCGGGCCGGAGAAGCCCCATTTCAGCGCATCCTCGCGGCTGACGATCGCGATATCGACGTTGCGCTGCTTGAAGATGCGGTTTTCGGCCACCAGGCTGATCGCATCGCCGAACAACTGCGGCAGGCGCGTGTCGAGCCAGTCGGCGATGTCGGTCAGGAGCTTCAGCGGCACGTCCTGATGCACGCCGCCCGGCCGCAGGTAATTGTGGTGCATCCGCGCGCCCGACATGCGCTCGAAAAAGCCCATGCAGTCTTCGCGGATCTCGAACATCCACAGGTTCGGCGTCATCGCGCCGACGTCCATGACGTGGCTGCCGAGGTTGAGCATGTGGTTGCAGATGCGCGTCAGCTCGGCGAAGAACACGCGCAGATACTGGGCGCGGATCGGCACCTCGAGGTCGAGCAGCTTCTCGACCGCCAGCACGAAGCTGTGCTCCATGCAGAGCGGCGAGCAATAGTCGAGCCGGTCCATGTAAGGCAGCGCCTGCGTGTACGTCTTGTACTCGCAAAGCTTCTCGGTGCCGCGGTGGAGCAGGCCGACATGCGGGTCGATCCGCTCGATCACCTCGCCGTCCATCTCCATGACGAGGCGAAGCACGCCGTGCGCCGCGGGATGCTGCGGGCCGAAATTGATCGTGTAATTCTGGATCGCGACGTCGCCGGCACTCTCGGGCGACTGGCCCGGCGCGTCCATCAGCTGGGTTACGGTCTCGGTCATTCCTTGTCCCCGTCCTTCGAGGGAACGACGTCCGGGTCGGCGGGCTTCTCGCTCGCCTTGTTCCCCGGATCGGCCTTGCCCGCGCCGGTATCGGCGGGCGTCTCGGTCACTTTCGCTTCGGTCGCCTGCGGGCCGGGCGCCTTGGCATCGTCGGCGCGCACGATCCGGTCGGCGTCGAGCGGCGTCGGCGCGCCCTTGGCCTCGGGCTTGGCGGGCGGCGGCGCGGCGGGGGCAGCGGCCGCCGCCTTCTCGTCGCCGGGCAGCACGTACTGCGCGCCTTCCCACGGGCTCATGAACTCGAAATTGCGAAAGTCCTGCGCCAGCTTCACCGGCTCATAGACCACGCGCTTGGCCTCTTCCGAATAACGCAGCTCGACGAAGCCGGTCAGCGGGAAGTCCTTGCGGAACGGATGCCCGCGAAAGCCATAGTCGGTCAGGATGCGGCGCAGGTCCGGGTGCCCGTCGAACAGCACACCGAACATGTCGTAGACTTCGCGTTCCAGCCAGTTGGCGACCGGCCACAGGCCCGTCACGCTCGGCACCGGCGTCTCCTCGCTGGCGGTCACGCGCACGCGCAGGCGATGGTTCCGGGTGACGCTGAGCAGGTGGTAGCAGACGTCGAAGCGCTCCTCGCGCTCCGGATAGTCGACGCCGGCGATCTCCATCAGCTGCTGATATTCGAGGCCGGGCGTATCGCGCAGCGCGGTCATCGCGCCGATCAGGCCGTCGCGGGTGACGGTCAGCGTCACCTCGCCGACCTTGTCCTGCGACTCGATCAGCGCAGCACCGATCGCCGCGGTCGCCGCGTCGATCACGCCGTCGTTCACGGCATAGCGGGGAGCAGGCGCCTTCATGTCCCTGCGATCACCTTTCAATCGTCCCGATGCGGCGGATCTTCCGCTGCAACTGCATCACGCCGTAGAGCAGCGCCTCCGCGGTCGGCGGGCAGCCGGGGACATAGATGTCCACGGGCACGATCCGGTCGCAGCCGCGCACGACGCTGTAGCTGTAGTGATAGTACCCGCCGCCATTGGCGCACGAGCCCATCGAAATGACGTATTTGGGCTCCGACATCTGGTCGTAGACGCGGCGGAGCGCCGGGGCCATCTTGTTGCAGAGCGTGCCCGCGACGATCATCACGTCCGACTGACGCGGGGACGCGCGCGGCGCGGCGCCGAAGCGCTCCATGTCGTAGCGCGGCATGTTCACGTGGATCATCTCGACGGCGCAGCAGGCAAGGCCGAACGTCATCCACCAGAGCGAGCCGGTGCGCGCCCAGGTGAACAGGTCCTCGGTCGTGGTGACGAGGAAGCCCTTGTCGGTCAGCTCACCGTTCAGGTCACTGAAGAACTGCTGGTCCGGCGGCGTCACTGCCTGCCCGCCGCCGACGAGGCCGACGGCGTTGGGGTTGGCGGGATGCGCGGGGTTGAACTCTACTCCCAATCGAGAGCTCCCTTCTTCCAGGCATAGACAAGGCCGAGCGCGAGTTCGGCGATGAAGATCATCATCGAGGACCAGGCCACCCAGCCCAGGTCGAACACGCTCACTGCCCACGGATATAGGAACGCCGCCTCGAGATCGAAGACGATGAACAGGATCGCGACCAGATAAAAGCGCACGTCGAACTGGCTGCGCGAATCCTCGAACGCGGGGAAACCGCACTCATATTCGGTCAGCTTCTCCGGCGTCGGCTTGTGCGCGCCGGTAAAGCGCGCCGCGATCATCGGCAGGAACACGAACGCCGACGACAGGATCAGGGCGACGCCCAGAAACATCAGGATCGGCAGATATTGCGACAGGTCGACCAAGGGCCATCTCGCGGTTGCAGCAGGGGTTTGGGCGCGCTTCTAGGCCGATGAACGGAGACCGGCAAGGCGGCGGGCAGTGAGAATGAATCTCAACTGGCCCGCCTGCTATCGGTCAGCGCAGTGCGCCCGCCGCCAGCTTGTGAAGCTTCGAATGAAGCACGTCGTTAGCGGCCAGCACCTGCCGCTTCTCGATCGGCTGATCGGTCCCGCGATAGTCGGTGACATAGCCACCCGCTTCCTTGACGATCAGATAGCCTGCCGCGACGTCCCAGATGTTGAGCCCGCTTTCCCAGAAGCCGTCGAAGCGGCCGGCCGCGACCCAGGCAAGGTCGAGCGACGCGGCGCCCAGCCGGCGGATGCCCGCCACTTCGGGCGCGATCGCCCCGAAGATGCGCGTCCATTCGGGGAAATTGCCATGCCCCAGGAACGGGATGCCCGTCGCGATGATCGCGTCGTTGAGGTCGCGGCGCGCCGATACGCGGAGGCGCTGGCCGGTCAGCCACGCGCCCCGGCCCTTCTCGGCCCAGAAGCTCTCGTCGGTAAGCGGCTGATAGATGAGGCCGTGGGTGATGCCCGAGCGCGGATCCTCGACCGCGATCGAGATCGCGAAATGCGGGATGCCGTGAAGGAAGTTGGTCGTCCCGTCGAGCGGATCGATGATCCAGCGCGGCTTGTCGGGATCGCCCTCGATCACCCCGCCCTCTTCCATGACGAAGCCCCAGTCGGGCCGCGCCTTCAGCAGCTCGTCATAGAGCGTGCGCTCGGCGCGCTGGTCGGCCATCGACACGAAGTCGGCCGGCCCCTTCTTCGACACCTGAAGGTGCTGGACCTCGTTGAAGTCGCGGCGAAGGCGCGGCGCCGCCTTGCGGGCGGCGCGCTCCATGACGGTGATGAGGCCGGATTGGGCAGACATGGGCTTAACTCCTCCCCTCCCCGGCGGAAGCGAGGAGGAGCGATTGGAAATCAGTCGGCGCGGCGGACGTAGGTGCGCTCGTACACGTCGACGACGATGCGCGTGCCGCTCGAGATATGCGGCGGCACCATCACGCGGACGCCGTTGTCGAGGATCGCGGGCTTGTAGCTGGACGAAGCGGTCTGCCCCTTCACCACCGCGTCGGCCTCGACGATCGTCGCCTCGACCGTGTCGGGAAGCTGGACGCTGATCGGCCGCTCGTCGTGCAGTTCCATGACGACGTCCATGCCGTCCTGCAGGAACTCGGCGGCGTCGCCCAACACGTCCTTGTCGAGCGTGATCTGCTCGTAATTGTCCTTGTCCATGAAGGTCAGCGTATCGCCCTCGGCGAACAGGAACTGGAAGTCCTTGGTATCCAGCCGCACGCGCTCCACCGTCTCGGCCGAGCGGAAGCGAACGTTGGTCTTGCGCCCGTCGATCAGGTTCTTCATCTCGACCTGCATATAGGCGCCGCCCTTGCCGGGCTGGGTGTGCTGGATCTTCACCGCACGCCAGATGCCGCCTTCATACTCGATGATGTTGCCGGGACGGATGTCCACGCCGCTGATCTTCATACGATTGACCTGTTGGAAAGAGCTGGTGGCCGCGCCTTAGCGGCGAGCGGCCGGATCGGCAAGGGAGGCGCCGGTCAGGAGCGGCGTCGGGTCGACCGCCCGCCCCTGATACCAGCGTTCGCCCGGGGCCATCGCCGACAGCCCGAAATGCAGGTGGGTGTTGCCCGGCCCGGCGTTGCCGGTGTCGCCGACCATCGCGATCGGCTGGCCCGCACGCACCCGCATCCCCTCTGCAATGCCGGGCGCATAGCCGGCGAGGTGCGCGTAATAATACGTCCAGCGTCCATCGGGCGAACGGACATAGAGCGTGTTGCCCCCGCCGCCGTTGCTGAAGAAGACCTTCTCGACCACGCCGTCCGCCGCGGCCAGGACTGGCGTGCCGCCGGGCGCCATGATGTCGTTGCCGCGGTGCAGCCGCGTGCCGTTCCCACGCGGATCGCCCCAGCTCGACGCGATCGCCGCTCGCTCGACCCCCGCGACGGGTACGGTGAGGAGGCCACCCCGCCAGCGGATGCGCTCGCCCGACGGCGCGGAGGGCCGCGCCTCCGGCACCGCCGCGACTCGCTGCGCCACTTCCGGGGGGGGAGCCGGCGGCCCGCCGAAGCGCAGCATCGAGGCGAAGATTGCGCCCGCCACCAGGATCAGCGCGAGGATGCCCCAGAAAAGGCGCGGCACCGAACTACTTCCGGAACAGCGCCTTGGTGCCGGGCTTGACCATCAGGGCGAGGCGCGCGGCATCCCAGTTCGTCAGGCGGATGCAGCCGTTGCTCTCGGTCTTGCCGATATTCTGCGGCTCGGGCGTGCCGTGAATGCCGTAATGCGGCTTGGACAGGTCCATCCAGACGACGCCGACGGGATTGTTCGGCCCCGGCGGCACGACCACTTCCTTCGCGCCCGGCTTCGACCCGGCGATCAGCTCGGGCTGGTACTTCCAGTCGGGATTGTAGGCCGCGCCCTTGATCGTCCATTCGCCGATCGGCAGCGGGAACTGCGCCGAGCCCATCGTCGCGGGGAATTGGGCGATCACGCGGTCCTGTCCGTCCATCACCTTGAGCACGCCCTCGCTTTCGTCGACGACGACATGGTCGGCCGTGGGCTGTTGCGCATCGACGTTGAGATACGCGACGGTCTGCTTCCACGTCGCATCGTCGATGTCATAGGCGCGCGACGAGGGCAGCGCGTTGGGCACGACAATCTGCTGCCCGGCCTTCAACGGCGTCTCGCGGCTGTTGAGCGCCACGAGCACCTCGGGCGAGGTGTGGAACATCTCCGCCAGCTTCTCGAGCGGGGAGCGGTAATAGAGGCCGGGCAGCTTCGACTGGTCGGCATAATCCTTGGGCGTCGGATTGATGAACGGCCCGGCGATCATCTGCGGCGCGAGCGTGATCGTCTTGGTCGGCTCCGCCGCGTCGTACCGCTTCAGCGCGGCGAGCGTCGGCGCATCGAGCCTGCCCGTCGGCCCCAGCCCGCGACTTTCCTGGAAACCCCGGATCGCGCCCTTGAACGCGGCGCTGTTCTTCCCGTCGAGCAACCCCGACGAGAAGCCGAGCTTCGACAGGATCACCTGCGCCTTCAGCGTCGCGAGGTCGATCCTGGGATCGGCGGTTGGCGCGCGTGCCGGCTGTGCCTGCTGCTGCGGTTCCGCCTTCGGCGCCTGTGCGTCGGCTTTGGGAATGCCGGCGAAGCCCAAGGCGGTCGCCGTCACGGTTGCCAACCCGATTGCGCCCAACAGCGCCCGATCCCGATGTTCCATACGCGACTCGCCTCCTCCAAGGCCGAATCGAACGAGTAGAAATCAGCTTTGTTGCATGAACGGTTCTACAGCCGCGTCAGCCGAGCAGCGCCGCGAACGCCCTGACCGCCGCCGCCTCGTCGCCCTGCCAGACCGCACTCGACACCGCGAGGAAATCGGCCCCCGCCTCGACCAGCGGGCGGGCGTTTTCGGGGGTGATCCCGCCGATCGCGACGCAGGGCACCTCGAACAGCGCCGACCACCAGGACAGGATCACCGGCTCGGGCCGATGGCTGACGGGCTTGGTGGTGGTGTCGTAGAAGGCGCCGAACGCGACGTAGTCGGCCCCCGCCTCGCCCGCTTCCATCGCCAGGTGACGGCTGTCGTGACAGGTGACGCCGATCTGCGCCGAGGGGCCGAGCGCCGCCCGCGCCTCCGCCACGTCGCCGTCACCCTGCCCCAGATGCACGCCGTCGGCGCCCAGGCGCTTGGCGAGGCTGATCGAGTCGTTGACGATGAACGCGACCTCATGGGCCGCACAGATGCGTTGAAGCGGCTCGGCCAGCGCCGCGGCCTTGTGCTGGTCGATCCCCTTCACCCGGAACTGGAACGCCGCGACCGGGCCGGCGGCGAGCGCCCGCTCGAGCCGGTCGGGAAAGTCGCCCCCCACCTCCAGTGGCGAGATGAGGTAGAGCTGGCACGGCGGCCGGCGATCGTCGCGCTTGAACTGCGCGGCGAAGTCGGGGTCGAGCGGGCCGAGCGGATCGTCGTCGAAATCGGTCATGGTCGGGCCCTACCCGCTCGGCAGCCTCGCTGCCAAGCGGGTTGGCGACCCGTCACGCCGCCAGCGCGACCTTCTTCGTCGAGGCGGCGTGGATGTCGTCGATCGCCTCGCCCAGCGCCGCGTCGAACTGCTCGTCGCTCATCTGGTGGCGCAGGTCGGAGAGGAGCGCGCGACTGAAGCTGGCGATCATGCCGCGGTTCTTCGCCAGTTCGGCGCACGCCTCGGCCCGCGCGAAGCCGCCCGACAGCGCGACGACGCGCAGCACGCGGGGGTGGTCGACCAGCTCATCGAACAGCCCGGCTTCCTCGGGGATCGAGAGCTTGAGCATCACCCGGTCATCGCCCGGCATCGCGTCGAGCGCCTTCAGCAGTTCGGCCTTGAGGATGCGGTCGGCAGCGCCGCGCTCGGCGCTCTTGATGTTCACTTCCGGCTCGATGATCGGGACGAGGCCGGCGGCGAGGACCTGACGTGCTACCTCGAATTGCTGGCGCACCACCGCGGCGATCCCCGCCTCGTTGGCGAGGTTGACGACCGAGCGCTCCTTGGTCCCGAACACGCCGAGCCCGGCGGCGCGCGAAAGCAGCGCGTCGAGGCCGTCGATCGGCTTCATCAGCTGCACGCCGTCCGCCTCGGCCTCCAGACCCTTGTCGATCTTGATGAAGGGGACGACGCCGCGCTCGATCAGCGCCGCGGGGGTGGGTTTGCCCGCCACCTCGCCGTCCATCGTCCGCTCGAACAGGATCGCGCCCAGTACCTTGTCGCCGCTGAACGAAGGCGCGGTGATGATCCGGGCGCGCATGTCGTGAATGAGCGCGAACATCGCCTCGTCGCCGTCCCAGGCGCCGTCCTCGATGCCGTAGCCCGCAAGCGCCTTGGGCGTGGAGCCGCCCGACTGGTCCAGCGCGGCGATGAACCCGTCGCCCCATTCGATCCGCGCGGTCATCTCGGCCTTGTCCATCGTCGATCCCCTGAGCTACTGCATACGTATGCTGGGCCGCATACCGACTGCCCCGCGAAGGGGCAATGCCCGAGCGCCGATCGATATCCGTTTGACCGGAACCGGCTGTCCGGCCAGCCTGTCTCGACGGAGAATTGGGGGACCGGGGGATGATGAAGCGGCTGATCGCGCTGGTCGGTGCAGGCTGGATACTGGCGAGCGCCGCGTCCCCGCCCCCACCGCCGCCCAAGGTCGGCGATATCGCCCCGCCCTTTCGCATGAAGCTGGTCGACGGGACCGAAGTCACCTCGGAAGAGCTGCGCGGCCACGTCGTCGTGCTCAACTACTGGGCGACGTGGTGTGCGCCGTGCCGCGCCGAGCTGCCGCTCCTCGACCGCTATTATTCGCTGCGCAAGGATGCGGGGCTGCGCGCCTATGCGATCACGACCGAGGATTCGGTGCCGCTGTTCAAGCTGAAGGCGCTGTTCGCGGCGATGAGGATGCCCGCGGTGAAAAGCTTCAAGGGCAATTACGGCACGCTCGGCGCGGTGCCCACCAATTACATCATCGATCGCGCCGGGCGCATCCGCTATGCCAAGGCCGCGGCTTTCGAACTCGACGACCTCAATCGCGAACTGGTCCCGCTGCTCAAGGAACCCGTGAGCTGATCCTCACGCCCGCTGGCTGCGCCACCGCTTGATCGTGCGCTGGAGCGAAGCTTCCTCGCCGCCGCCCTTCTTCCAGAGCTCGCTGAACGACGGGTCGGCCGAGGCCGGCCGCAGCGTTTCCTCGAGGTCGTCGAACAGCACCCGGATCGGCGTCGCCACACCCTCGCCGCAGATGATGCACTCGCGATTGCGAAGCGCGGGGATCGCATCGAGGAACCCGCGCGCACCCTCGGGCATGGCTGCCCGGACATAGGCCTGGTCGCGGTCGTTGTTCAGGCGCATCGCGATGATCGTGCCGCACTGCGACAGCACGCCCTCGGCAAGGTCGGAGGGACGCTGGGTGATGAGGCCCAGCGACACGCCGTATTTGCGCCCTTCCTTGGCGATGCGGCTGAGGATGCGGCCGACCGACGAGCCATCGGCGTTGCGCTCGTTGGGCACGTACCGGTGCGCCTCCTCGCAGACGAGGAGGATCGGGCGCACCTGTTCGCCGCGGGCCCAGATCGCATAGTCGAACACCATGCGGCTCAGCACCGCGACGACGACGCTGGTGATCTCGCTCGGCACGCCGGACACGTCGATGATCGCGATCGGCTTGCCCTCGGCGGGCAACCGGAACATCCGGGCGAGGAACGTCGCCATCGTGTCGGCGACGAGCATCCCGTTGAACATGAAGGTATAGCGCGGATCGTTCTTCACCTCCTCGATCTTCGATTTCAGGCGAAGATAGGGCGAGGTGTCGCCCGCCCGGTCCATCTTGCCCATCTCCTGCGTGATCTGCGTCGTCAGGTCGCTGAGCAGATAGGGGATGGGCGAATCGACGGTGAGCTTCACGTCGGTGGCGAGGCGATTCTTGCCGCGCGCGGCCAGCAGGCACTTGGCGAGGATGTCGGCGTCGAGCTGTCGCTGGTTGCCGGTCCCGGTGATGAAGACCTCGCAATGCTCCTCGAAGTTCATCAGCCAATAGGGCATGGCGAGGTTGCCGACGTCGTAGATCGCCCCGCGCGTCGCGAACGCCGCGGCATATTCGCCGTGCGGGTCGATCATGACGATGTGACCCTGCGGCGCCGCCTCGCAGATGCGGTGGAGAATCAGCGCGGCGCTGGTCGACTTGCCGGTGCCGGTCGAGCCCAGCAGCGCGAAATGCTTGCCGAGCATCGCGTCGATATAGAGCGCGGCGCGAATGTCCTTGGTCGGATAGACGTTGCCGATCTTCACATTGGCGCGGTCGTCGGTCTGATAGACCTGGCGCATGTCCTCGGTCGAGACGGGCAGCACCTCTGCCCCCGGCGTCGGATAGCGGGTGACGCCGCGGCGGAAGCGATAGAGCTTGCCCGTCAGCTTCTCTTCCTCGCCCTCGCCCAGAAAGTCGATCTGCGCGGTGATGTCGGCGTGACCGTCCTCCGTCAGCTTGAGCGCGCGGACGCTGGCGACGAGCCAGGTGGTGCCGATGCGGATCTTGACGAGGCTGCCGACCTGTCCCGCCGCCGCCAGCGTCTCGTCCGCGTTGCCGCGCATCGCCTCGAGCGCGCGGCGGTCGAAGGTCACGCGGCTGCTCGCGCCCGAGATTTCGGTGACGATGCCGATCGGCGGCGCAGCCAGCGCCGATGCGCCGCCACCGGCAGGCAGGGCCTGCTCGAAAGCGTGCGTTCGCGTCGCGTCCATCATGGGCAAGGGGCCTTCGCCGTCCATATCACGTGAAAGCGATACCAAAGCGGAGGTAAATATAATGTTGGTGACGTTCCAGGGGCCGCGCTGGCTCGTTTAGAACCGCCGGCCGAGCACCCCCGCGCCCCAGCCGAACGCGACGGACACGAACACCGCGATCAGGCCGTAGACGATGGCATGATTCTGCGCCGCGGCCGCCACGAACCGCTCGAACCCGGACTTGCGGATCTCGATATCACGCACCGCTGCTGCCAGCACGCGGCCGTCGCGAATCAGGAACGTCTCGGCGGTGAACCGCCCGACCGGCACGCGCGCGGGGATGGCGATGCGCGCGCGATAGAGGACGCCGCCGGTGATCTCCACCGCCCCCGGTGCCTCGACGAACAGGCCCGAGCGGCGGCGCATCTCGACCAAGCCGCGCACGAAGCGGTCCTGCACCGTCTGCGGCTCGCTGCCGATCGGCGAGAGTTGCAGGCTGTCGAGCCCCAGTTCGTAGATCGCTCGCGTCCGCGCATCGACGATCCGCTCGACCGGGCGCGAGGACGCGATGGCGTAGAAGGACGGGGCGGACCGATAGCGCATCGAATCGGCATTGACCCAGATGCCGGCGACCTTCTGCTTCTCGCGCATCAGCACCGACTGGCTCGGTCCCTTGACCACGACGACGATGTCCGCGGGCCGCGCGGCCGCGCGCGCGTCGGGATAGAGGATCGCCCCGAACAGGAGGAGGTCGGCGCCGGTGAAGCTGTACGCGATCTCGATCTCGCGCTGCGACGCGTCGGGGACGAGCTTCGGCGCATCCTGCTGCGCCATCAGCAGCGGCGCGAGGATCAGGGCGAGCAGGCGCCTCACCCGATCTCGACCGAATAGAGCTCACCCGGTCGCCAGCCGAGGCCCAGCGCCATGCGGATCGCCACCGCCAGCACGATCAGCGCGAGCGCGAGACGCAGCTGCTCGGGCTTCAGCCGCGCGGCGAACCGCGTGCCGAGCTGCGCCCCCGCGACCGACCCCAGGAGCAGGAGCACCGCGAGCACGATATCGACCGCGCGCGTCGTCGTCGCATGGACCATCGTCGCGGCGGCAGTCGTGAACAGAATCTGGAACAGGCTGGTCCCGACCACCACCGCGGTCCCCATGCCGAGCAGATAGATCATCGCCGGCACCATGAAGAAGCCGCCGCCCACGCCCAACAGCATCGTCAGGATGCCCGTCACCAGCCCCAGGATCAGCGGCGCGAGCGGCGAGATGTAGAGGCCCGAGCGATAGAAGCGCCACCGAAAGGGGAGCGCGGCGACCAGTGGGTGATGCCGCCGCCGCGCCGCCGCGACCGGCCGGCCCCGCCGCCCGGCCCGCACCGCGCCCAGCGATTCCTTGAGCATCAGCCCGCCGATCGAACCGAGCATGACGACGTAGAGGATCGAGATGACCGTATCGATCAGCCCGCGGGCGCGCAGGAATTCGAACAGCCACGCGCCCACCAGCGAGCCGACGATACCGCCCGCCACCATCACCCCGCCCATGTGATAGTCGACGCCCTTGCGCCGGGCGTGCGCGAACACGCCCGACACGCTGGCGCCCGTCACCTGGCTGGCGGCGGAAGCGGCGGCGACGGTCGGCGGGATGCCGTAGAAGATCAGGAGCGGCGTCGTCAGGAACCCGCCGCCGACGCCGAACATGCCCGACAGCCAGCCGACGCCGAAGCCCAGGGCGACGATCACCAGCGCGTTCACCGACAGGTTCGCGATCGGCAGATAAAGGTCCATCGGCACTCGTCAGAACGCGGGTGCGGCCGTGCTAGGCCAGCCCCGCGGCAAAGAAAACCCGCGGCCCCAAGCTTTTCGGAACTTGTAATTAATTAGTATCAGCGGAATGCTCCGCCATCCGAATCGGTTTGGGGGCAGACCGCTTGACGACGGGCGAATGGCTGCTGCCGCTGACCGGCGCTGTCGTGCATGAAACGATGCTGTTCGCCGCGATCGGCTTCGCGATCGGCGGGCTCGACGATTTCCTCGTCGACTTCCTGTTCCTCGTCCGCCTGGCAGGCCGGCGTATCGCCGGGATCCAAACGCCGCGGCTCGCCGACCTGCCCCCCGCCTCGCAGCCGCTGGCGATCTTCGTCGCCGCCTGGGACGAAAGCGCGGTCATCGGCGCCATGCTCCGCACGGCGGCGGCGCGGCTGGGCGATCCGGGCTGGCGGCTCTATGTCGGCGCCTATCCCAACGATCGCGCGACGATCGACGCGGTGATCGAGGTCGCCTCGCTCGACGACCGCATCCGCCTCGTCATCGGCGACCGGCCGGGGCCGACCACCAAGGCCGACTGCCTCAACACGATCTGGCGGGCGATGCTCGCCGACGAAGCGTCGGAGGGCCGGTTGTTCCGCGCCGTCGTCCTCCACGATGCAGAGGATGTCGTGCATCGCGGCGAGTTGGCGGTCTATGCCCATCATCTCGATGCCGGGGCCGCCGTCGTGCAGGTCCCCGTCCTTCCCCTGATCGACCAGCGATCGCGGCTGGTCGCCGGCCACTATGCCGACGAGTTCGCCGAAGCCCATAGGCTGGCAGCGTAACCTATGCATCACCACATCTCGCAAAGGCATTATGACAAAACTTTAACTGGCCGAATGGCTCGCCCGCATGACAGCATTGCTGAAGGCCCGACCGGGGTCGTCCGAAGAGGAGTTGCGGATGAAGCTGTTCCTAACCGTCATGGCCGCGTCGATGCTGATCGCTTCGCCGAGCATCGCAGCCGCGCCATGCAAAGATGCCAAGACCGGCAAGTTCGTGAAGTGCCCGCCGAAGGCAGCGGCCAAGCCGGTGCGGTGCAAGGATGCAAAAGGCAAGTTCGCGAAATGCGGGTCGCCCGGCGCAAAGCCGGCATGATCGAAGTGACTACGGCGGGTCTCCGCTCTTCGTAATTGACGGCGGCTTCACGCGACCCCGGTTTAACCACCCGGGGCCGCGGCCCCGCTGGGTGGGGCGGATGCCAATGTTGGCTGCGCTAATCGAAGTGACACCGTCGTAGATTTACGGCGATGACATGCCGCGATCACAGAGCGATCACCGGATCATGCGCGCTGGATGATTTTCCCTGTGACCCCCCTTTACGAGCGCTGGACCGAGGCACTCACAATAGAGCGCATGTACGGTGACGATGCGCCGATCCACGTCGCGTCTCGAATTGGTGCCCTGGCCCAAGCCGGAGATCACCTCGGCGTTGCTCGCTGGCTCGAGATTTCCGAACTCCTGCAGCAACTCGTTGCGCCTGCGCAAAGAAATTAGTGCCCACCTGAACCGAATCGGAGCGATCTGGGTTAACGGCCTAGAAAGCACGCAAGGGGCTTCAGATGGGGAAAACCGGGTTCGAAGCGTTGAGTCGCCGCGAGCGTGAGGTTCTGCGTGCCGTCAGCCGCGGACTATCAACCCCTGAGATCGCGCACGAGCTCGGCCTCTCCGAAAACACCGTCAATGGGTATGCTAACGCCGCCAAGCAGAAGGTGGGCGCGCCCAACCGGCGGCATGCCGCATACATGCTGAGCGCTCACGAAGCCGCTCAATCGATCCCCCAGGAACTGAGGTATCAAAATCAGCGGATCGCCTCCGCCCCCGAAACGGATGCAGTTCCGGTTTCACATTGGGTCGAGGAAGAGCGCGCTACGTTCGCTCCCTTCGAGCCGATGGCAGAAGACCCGGTCGAACGGGGTGCCAAGCCTGATCCGCTTCGAACCACGATGCTGATCGCGCTCATCACCATGGCGATCGTGATCCTCCTGCTGGCCCTCCGGCCACTCGCCGATTCTGCCGCCGCCGTGGCGAACAGCATCGATCCGATAACGTTCGAATAGCCCGGCGCCCCTGCGTCGGGCGGGGGTGACCTATGACCATTGCAAAACGTCAGATCATCAATGAGCGCCGCACCGGCGCGATCCAGCTCACCAATGAGATCAAACTGGTCGAACAGAGCACGCACGCCGTGGTCACCTGGATCGGTCACTTCACCGGTGTGCTCCTCGATTTCCATCAGAAGGCCGCCCTGCCGCCCTCGGACGGGATGGAAGCGATCGCCCTTCTCGGTGAGATGCAGGCCAGTGCTACAGAACTGTGCCTTCATGGCGGTCGCCTGCACGACATGCTGAAGGAGGTAGCAATGAAGAACGGCATCGAGCTCGCAGGCCTGCCCGACTGCGACGAGAACGAGGCCGCACGCATCTTCAGGATGCCCTGAGGGTTGCACGAATTGAGCAACTGAGTAGCTTGCGATGCGTGCCTTTCTGGACCGTGATCTATTCGCACGCTTATTTGCCGCTGCTCGCGCTGTTGACGGTCGCGTGCGCCTTTTTGGGCGACGCGACCGTCCGTCGAGCATCGGTAGCGACGCTGCTTGCGATGGGAGCACTTTGGTTGGTTCCGCGCGACTATCACGGCCTGTTGTGGCCGGCGATCGTGACAGACAGCATCCTTGTCTCGGTGTTGCTGAGGCTGTCGATCCGCGAACCGCGCTGGTGGCTTTTAGCGATGACTGCGCTGCAGTTCATCAATCTCCTCGGGCACCTAGCGAAGGCGCTCTATCCCGAGATGAGCACGCTCACCTACATGATCATGCAAGGCTCGGGCGCCTATCCGCAATTGATCTGCCTGAGCATCGGTTTGCTGCTCGCCATCCAGACCCACCGATCGACTACCGCCCGCTCTGTCACCGATTGGCGAGGCGCTATCATGAGGGGCACCGGCGATACGTCTTGAATAAGATACATTTGGATTGGAGGCATTTGGGGTTTGCTTCATCCGATGAGGTGAACGACTTCATTGATGACGTAGCTTACGGGTTCGGGCTGTGGCAGTTCCCCGAGCAAGACGACGTTGATTTTGCCATTCCAAAAATGCCCGGATGGGCACCTCCGTCAAAGCCTGAGTATCTCGTCGAGCCGAAGATGACGACCGACGATGAGCGCTGGCATGAGGCGGTGGCTGCGGCGCGCCATTATGGTGACGAAGCCGTAAGCCACGCCGCCGATCGCATCATGGAACGGGAAGAAGTAGGCGACTCCTGGGGCGCCGCTCGGTGGCGCGATATTAGGTTGCGTCTCGAAGCTCTTAGATATGCGGCCGTGCTAACCCGTCGATCAGGCTGCTGTGACAATGCGAGACCGCAGAAGTCCTCAGACTAAACCGAACCTATGGGCTCGTCCCGCCGAGCCTGAATAAGCTGGGTTCCACCGGAGAAGCACTGGTAGGCGGACCGGCGCCCTCACTGCCCAGGCGGAGCATCTGCGTTGCAACTACGTCGAGTGCGGACCATGCTCTGGCGCCTTCAGACTCGCTGAGAGCCATGCCAAGCAGATGCTCGTGCGCCAGACGCTGGGTGCGGCGATGCCGCTGGCGGGCGTCGGCTGCGCGATCGATCGCGGCACCCTGTCGCGGATCGCCGCGACGCGCGGCGGCCTGCCGTTCGATCCGGGCTCGCTGACCGAGGATTACGAACTCGGCCTCGCCATCGCGCGCACCGGCGGCCGCGCGGCGTTCGTGCGCGTGCTCGACGGCACGGCGCCCGTCGCCGTCCGCGCCTATTTCCCCGCGACGCTCGAGGCATCGGTGCGCCAGAAGGCGCGCTGGATGACGGGGATCGCGCTGGCCGGCTGGGACCGGACCGGCTGGGGGCGCCCACTGGCGATCGGCGACCACTGGATGCGGATGCGCGACCGGCGGGCCATCCTGTCGGTGCTGGTGCTTGCCGCCGCCTATGTCTCGCTGGTCGGCTGGGCGGGCCTCGCGCTCATCGACCTCTGGCGCGGGTCGAGCACGGTCCGGATCGATCCCGCGCTTGCCGCACTGCTCGGCGTCAACGCCTCGCTGCTCGGCTGGCGAATCGTCATGCGCGCGGCGTTCGTCGGCGCCGCCTATGGCCGGGTCGAGGCGCTCTGGTCGATCCCCCGCATGGTCGTCGCCAATCTCATCGCCCTGCTCGCCGCGCGGCGCGCGATCTGGCGCTATGTCGGGCTGCTGCGCGGACAGACCCTGCATTGGGACAAGACGGCGCATCATTTCCCCGACCTGCCGCGCGAGCCGGCATGAGCGCGCGCGCCGGACGCCCGCTCCGCTTCCTTGTCGCCGTGCTCGGCGGTTGGACGGCCCTGCGCGCAGCGATGCTGCTGCCCGAGGCGGCGCAGCTCGGTCTGGTGAGCGCGGAGGCGGCGCCGGCGGGCACCACCATCGCCTCGCTGCCGCCGCGGGTGCTGGGCGAGTGGCCGGCCGCAGGGCCGCACTTTCGCCCGACCCGCCCGGGCACCGCCCGCCCGCCGACCCCGCCGGTCGTACCCGTGACGACGGTCCCCGCCCGATCGGTGACGCTGGCGCTGATCGCGCGGATCGGGTTCGGCGAGCCGCAGCGGCGCGCGCGGCCGGCGCTGTCGGCACCGTACGTTGCCCTGCCACCCGCGCCGTCGGGCCGCCTTGCCCCGCCCGCACGCGCCTTTGCCGCCGCACCGCGCCTGTCGGGAAGCGGCTGGCTGGCCCTCAGGGATGGCGGCGGGGGTGCGAGCCTCGGCCCCGGCGGGCAGCTCGGCGGGTCGCAAGGGGGCATCCGGCTTCGCTATGCGCTCGGCAGCGCGCGAACGCTGGCGCTGTCGGCGCGCCTCTCCTCCCCCACGCGCGGACCGGGGCGCGAAGCGGCGCTGGGGATCGAGTGGCGGCCGCGCGGCGCGCCGCTCGCGCTGATCGCCGAACAGCGCTTGGGCCTGGACGGCACGCCCGGCGGCCCGGCGCTGCTGGCGGTCGGCGGTCTGGCACCACGCCCGATCGCGGCGGGCTTCAGCCTCGAGGGGTATGCGCAGGCGGGCGGCGTCCTGCGCAGCGGGCGGTCGGAGCCTTTCGCCGACGGCGCGCTCCGCCTCGCCGCGCCTGTCGCCAATGCCGGCCGGGACGGCGAGGTGACGTTGGGCCTCGGCGCATGGGGCGGGGCACAGCGCGACGCCCGGCGGCTCGATATCGGCCCCTCTGCCGCGATCGCCTTGCCGGTCGGCGAGCGGCGCGTACGCCTGACGCTCGAATGGCGACAGCGGATCGCCGGGCGCGCGCGCCCCGGATCGGGCCTCGCCCTGACGATCGGCAGCGACTTCTGAACCATTTGGCGACCGGCGCGTTTCGCCGCCGATCCCAACCCCTTTTGGGATTGGTGCCTGTCGCGCACCGGCCGCGTCGATGCGTATCTCCGACGCGGCCGTACGGGTTTCCCCGCTTCGCCCAGGCGAAACCCGGCCGGCGTTGCCGCCGACCGGGTCCCCCACCTGTTGGCGGGTTGAGGGGCGGGCCGAACGCCCGCCCCCGATCCGTTTAGAAGTAGAAGCCGCGGATCACGTCGACCACCACGCCGCGGCGGTAATCGATCAGCACCACATCGTCATAGTGACGAATCCAGCGCTGGTTCGCGCGGGGCGCGGGCAGGCGATAGCGGTACGGATCGCTGATCCAGTAGCGCTGGCCGTAATAGGTCGGCGCGATGCGTGCACCGGCACGCCACTGATTGTAACGGAACGGCGCGCGCCAGTTGCCGCGGGCATAGAGCGCGCGGTTGCGGCCGCGCCAGTCGCGCCAGTCGTTGCGGCCCCATGCGCGGCGATAGTCGCGGCGATCCTCGCGCAGTTCGCGGCGCGCGTCGCGGACGTCGCGGCGCTCCTCGCGGATGTCGCGGCGGTCGCCGTAACGCTGTGCCTGGCGCAATTCGCGGCGCTCCTCGCGCAGGTCTCGGCGGCTGTCCTGCACCTCGCGATACGACTGCGCGCTGGCCATGGTCGGCACCGCCAGCGACGGGATCGCAACGGCGGCCATCAGGGCGGTGGTCATGAGCTTTCGCATGTCTTGTTCCTCCATGTTCTGCCCCCGGACCCCACAACCGACGAATCGGCAAAAGGTCCGTGCTGCGAACGGATATGGAGCCCGGCCACTGAACCGGCCGGGAACGCGACGGTCAGCGAAGCGAAAGGTTTAGGATCAAGGGCCGGTGTTGCTGCCGCCGCCGCCCGGCGCGCCCGCCGCGCCGACGGTGCCGATGTTGCCGAACAGCTCCTGGAAGAAGCTCTTCTCGCGACCCAGCGTCGGCGTCTTCTTCGACGTCGGGCTGACCTGCGCGACCTGTTCCAGTCCCATACGGTCGATGCTGCTCACCGTGCCGTTCGGGTCGAAGCGGACGCGCAACGTCGTCTGGGCTCGGGCCTTCGGATTGTTGAAGGCATAGTTGCGGCTGTCGCGCGCGACATAATACCACTCGCCCTCGTTGAACTGCGCGGTCAGCGTCGGCTTGCCGAGCGTGCGCAGCACCGATTCGCGATTGTCGACGCCCGGCTGGACCGAGTTCACGAGGTCGGCGTCGATGACATAGCCCTGATGGCTGCGCAGCGGCGCGCACGCGCTCGCCGCGACCGAAAGGGCCAGCAGCATCGCGATCGCACGGGGACCGGTGGACGCCATCGAAATCTCCTGAACTCAAAGCACGGGCAACGGCGCGGACGACATGATTGCATCGGCTGCGCGGTGCCTCAATATGCGGGGTGGGCGCCGCGAACAAGGTGTGTGCGCGGCGCGAGTGATTTCAGGGATCGAGATGGGACTTTTTCAACGCCTGTTCGGCAAGGCCACCCCGCGGGAGGGCGAGCCGCTCTACACCGCGATCGTCGAGCATGCCCGCCAGCCGCACTGGTATGTCGAGGGTGGCGTGCCCGACACGATCGACGGGCGGTTCGACATGGTCGCCGCGGTGCTGGCGATGGTGCTGCTGCGGCTTGAAAGCGATGGCGAGCGGTCGGCGGCGCTGTCCGCCTCGCTCGCCGAATGCTTCATCGAGGATATGGACGTCCAGCTTCGCCAGCAGGGCGTCGGCGACATCATGGTCGGCAAGCATATCGGCAAGATGATGGGGATGCTCGGCGGTCGGCTCGGCGCGTATCGCGACGGGCTGGCGGGCGGCGACCTCGACGGCGCGATCGTCCGCAACGTGTGGCGGGGCGAAACCCCGCCCCCCGCGGCGCTGGCGCATGTGCGCGAGGGGCTGGTCGGCTTTCGCAGCGACCTCGACGGCATGGGTGCCGACCGGTTGCGCGAGGGGGTGCTGCCATGACCCCGGAGTTTTCCCGCCCCCTCCGCCTCGATCAGATCGGCGCGGGCGACAACAAGCTGTCGGTCGACGCGAACGAGGCCGAGCGGGCGGCGCTCGCGCGGCGCTTCGAGCTCATCTCGCTCGACAGCCTCCATGCCGACTATGCGGTGCGCCGCGATGCCGTGGGCGTGCTCGCGACCGGGCGGCTGACGGGCCGGGTCGTGCAGGCGTGCGTCGCCACCGCCGCGCCGGTCCCCGCCACGATCGACGAGGCGTTCACGCTCCGCTTCCTCCCCGAACCCGGCGACGATGCGCCCGAGGAGGTCGAACTGGACGAGGCCGATTGCGACACGATGTTCTACACCGGCAGCGCGATCGACCTGGGTGAGGCGGCGGCGGAGACGCTGGCGCTCGCGCTCGACCCCTTCCCCCGCGCGCCCGGCGCGGAGCAGGCGCTGCGCGAGGCGGGCGTGATCGAAGAGGGCGCGGTGACGCCGCTCTCCGGCCTCGCCGCCGCGCTTCAGGAGAAATTGAAGAAGTAGCTCACTCGAACTCGAGGATCGCCGCGTCGACCGCCAGGCTTTCCCCCGGCTGGTGGTTGACCTTGGCGACCGTTGCCGCGCGTTCGGCGCGCAGGATGTTCTCCATCTTCATGGCCTCGACCACCGCCAGCGGCTGTCCCGCCTCGACCCGGTCGCCCTCGGCCACTTCCAGCCGGGTAAGCAGGCCGGGCATCGGGCAGAGCAGGAACTTCGAGGTATCGGGCGGCAGCTTCTCGATCATGTGCGCCGCGAGCGGGGCGATGTGCGCGGGCAGCACGCGGACGGCGTGCGCCGCGCCGCGCGTGGTCAGCCGCCAGCCGCCGCGGGTGGGTGCGACCTGCACCGACAACGCCTCGCCGTCGATGACCGCGTGGACGAGGCGCGCGCCGGGGCGGAAGTCGTGCTCGACCGACAGCGCCTGTCCGTCGACGCTCACGCCGTCCGCCAGATCGACCGCGAAGTCCGCCTCGCCGATCCGCGCGGTCCAGCGCTGCGGGGCGGTAAGCGCATCACCGAGCTGCCCGCCGATCGTCCGCGCGCGCGCCGCGGTCGCCTCGGCGATCACCGCCGCCAGCGCCGCCAGCTTGCGCTGCAACCCCGCATCGGCGGGCGCGCCGCCGAATCCCTCGGGATATTCCTCCGCGATGAAGCCCGTCGTCAGCGCGCCCAATCGGAAGCGCGGGTGCTGCATCAGCGCCGACAGGAAATCGACATTGTTGCCCACCCCCTCGACCACGAAACGGTCGAGCGCCGCGACCTGAAGGTCCGCCGCCTCGTCGCGGGTGGGCGCCCAGGTGACGAGCTTGGCGATCATGGGGTCGTAGAACATGCTGACCTCGCCCCCCTCGGCGACGCCATCGTCGACGCGGGTGTAGCCGGTCGCGGGCGTCTCGCCGTAAGGCGTCCCCTCCGCCGCGGGCGGGGCATAGCGGACCAGCCGCCCGGTCGAGGGCAGGAAGCCGCGATACGGGTCCTCGGCATAGACGCGATTCTCGATCGCCCAGCCGTCGAGCTTCACGTCATCCTGCCCGAACCCCAGCGGCTCGCCCGCGGCGACCCGGATCATCTGTTCGACCAGGTCGAGGCCGGTGATCGCCTCCGTCACCGGATGCTCGACCTGAAGCCGGGTGTTCATCTCGAGGAAGTAGAAGCCGTCGCCGGTGGTGTCGGCGCCCGACACGATCAGCTCGACGGTACCGGCGCTGTAATATCCGACCGCACGGGCCAGCGCGACCGCCTGCTCGCCCATCTTCCGCCGCATCGCGGGGGTGACGAAGGGCGACGGCGCTTCCTCGACAACCTTCTGGTGGCGGCGCTGGATCGAGCATTCGCGCTCGCCCAGGTAGACGATGTTGCCGTGCTGGTCGCCCAGCACCTGGATCTCGATATGGCGTGGTTGCTCGATGAACTTCTCGATGAACACGCGGTCGTCGCCGAAGCTCGCCAGCCCCTCGCGCTTGGTCGCCTCGAACCCCTCGCGCACGTCCTGTTCGGAGTAAGCGAGCCGCATCCCCTTGCCGCCGCCGCCGGCCGACGCTTTCATCATCACCGGATAGCCGATGTCCGACGCGATCCGCACCGCATCGTCGGTGTCGGCGATCTCGCCCAGGAAGCCGGGGACGACGTTGACGCCCGCGGCCTTGGCGAGCTTCTTCGATTCGATCTTGTCCCCCATCGCCGCGATCGCACCCGGCGGCGGACCGACAAAGGCGATGCCGGCGTCGGCGCACGCGCGCGCGAAACTCTCGCGCTCGGACAGGAAGCCGTAGCCGGGGTGGATGCAGTCCGCGCCCGTCTCCTTGGCGGCGAGCAGGATCAGATCGGCCTTGAGATAGCTCTCCGCCGCCGGCGCCGGCCCGAGCCGCACCGCCTCGTCCGCCATCAGCACATGCGGGCTGCGCGCATCGGCGTCGGAATAGACCGCGACGGTCTTCAGCCCCATGCGCTTGGCCGTCCGGAACACCCGGCACGCGATTTCGCCGCGATTGGCGACGAGGATTTTGTTGAACATCAGGTCCTGTCCCTGTTCTCAAACTTGTCGAGCGCCTGTCGCGCGGCGCGCCGGGCGAGGCGGTGGCAGAAAATCAGCGTGATCGCGGCATAGAGCGCTGCCGTTCCGGCATCGATCGACGCGACGAGCCAGAATGGCACCTCATCGATGCCAGTCAGCGGATGAAGAAGGCCGACCAGCCACGAAACGACGTGCCAGTAGATTGCCGAGAACAACGCAAAACCGATCGCAGCTCGGCGGACCCGAATCATTCGGGCGACCCAACCACCTCGTCACCCCGGACTTGATCGGGGGTCCCGCTTCTTCCTTCGCTTCCGAGGCAGAGGGACCCCGGTTCAAGGCCGGGGTGACGGGCTTGTTCCGCCGCCATCGCGGTCAGTCCCAGCTTCGCGAAGAGCGCGCCGTCGGCGTCGTCGCCCGCATTGCCCGTCGTCAGCAGCTTGTCGCCGGCGAAGATCGAATTCGCGCCCGCGAGGAAGCACAAAGCCTGCGTCGCCTCGCTCATGCTCTCGCGGCCCGCGCTCAGCCGCACCATGCTCGACGGCATGGTGATGCGCGCGACCGCCACCGTGCGCACGAACTCGATATCGTCGATCTTCGCCATCGGCGTGTCGGCGAGCATGTTGCCGAGCGGCGTGCCCTTCACCGGCACCAGCGCGTTGACCGGCACGCTTTCGGGCGGGGTGGGTAGGTTGGCGAGCGCGTGGATGAAGCCCACCCGGTCGCTCCGCGCCTCGCCCAGCCCGACGATGCCGCCCGAACAGACGTTGATCCCCGCCGCGCGCACCGCGTCCAGCGTGTCCAGCCGATCCTCGAACGTCCGCGTGGTGATGACCTTGGCGTAATGCTCGGGCGAGGTGTCGATATTGTGGTTATAATAGTCGAGCCCGGCCTCGGCGAGCTGCCCGGCCTGCGCGGGCGTCAGCATGCCGAGCGTCATGCAGGTTTCCATGCCCATCTGACGCACGCCCTTCACCATCTCCACGATGGCGGGCATGTCGCGGTCCTTGGGATTGCGCCACGCCGCACCCATGCAGAAGCGGGTGGAGCCGTTGTCCTTGGCCTCGGCCGCCGCCTGCATCACCGCGCGCACGTCCATGAGCTTGGTGGCCTTCAACCCCGTCTCCGCGCCCGCCGCCTGGTTGCAATAGCCGCAATCCTCGGGGCAGCCGCCGGTCTTGATCGACAGCAGCGTCGATCGCTGGACCTGGTTCGCGGGATGGTTCGCCCGGTGCACCTCCGCTGCGCGGAAGACGAGTTCGGTGAAGGGCAGGTCGTAGAGCTCGGCGATCGCTTCGCGCGACCAGCGCTCGGTCTGCGTCTCGATCGGGGTCATGTCGTTCACTCGGCCGTCTCCGTTTCGGGCGCCATGTTGTGGCCGAGGAGGCGCAGCACCTCCTCCGCCGCGGTGATGAGGTTGGTGCCGGGGCCGAAGATCGCCTGCACCCCGGCGTCGCGCAGGAACTGATAGTCCTGTGCGGGGATCACGCCGCCCGCGATCACGCGGATGTCCGACCGGCCGGCGTCGCGCAGATGGCCGATCAGCTCGGGGATCAGCGTCTTGTGCCCGGCCGCGAGGCTGGAGGCGCCGACGACGTCGACATCCTGCTCGATCGCCAGCTTCGCGGCTTCCTCTGGCGTCTGGAACAGCGGGCCAGGCACCACGTCGAAGCCAAGGTCGCCGAACATCGACGACACGAGGTTGGCGCCGCGGTCGTGGCCGTCCTGCCCCATCTTGGCGACGAACATGCG
>CAJYLT010000079.1 GCA_913775795.1 uncultured Sphingomonas sp.
CAGCCGGACGCTGCGCATCGGCGCGCGCGCGGCCACGGGGCTGGAAGGCGCGACGGGCAGCTCGGCGGCCTCCGCCGCGGCACGGCCGTCGAGCGCGGCGATCAGCAGGTCCTCGCCGCCGTCATCGAGGGGCGTGCCCCGCTCCATCGCGTCGACAATCTCGGTGATGCGGTCGACGATGGCGAGCACCGCGTCGACCATCGCGCGGTCGGGCGCGCGCTTGCCGTCGCGCACCGCCGCCAGCGTATCCTCCGCCGCGTGCGCAAGCCGCTCGAGCCGTGGCAGGTCGAGGAAGCCGCAGCTTCCCTTCACCGTGTGGACGAAGCGGAAGATGCCGTCGAGGCGCGCGCGGTCGCCGGGCGCGGCTTCCCACGCGACGATCTCGCCGGCCAGCGCCTCGGCGGTCTCGCGCGTTTCCGCAATGAATTCCTGCAACAGGTCGTCCATGGTCCCCCGCACGATCGGCGAGGAACCTTGGCGCGCGTCAGGTTAAGACGGGGTTAGCCCTGGCCGAAATGCGCGCCGAACAGAAGTACTTCGGCCTCCGCCGGCGAAACCTGAAGCGAACCGCCGCTTTCGGTGACGAGGCTGTGGACGAGGTGCGCCGCCGCCGATCGGGGGGTCAGACCGTCGGGCAGATGCTCCCCCTCCAGCGCGCGGCGCAGTTCGGGGTCGAGAACGATGCGCGGGCCATCCGCGCGCACGACGATCTCGACCCGCTCGCCATCGCCCTCCGCACCGATGTCGAGCCGCCCGCCGCGCACCAGCGCATCACCGGCGATGAGGGCAAGGTTGAGCAGCACCTTGATCGCCGGCTTGGGCAACTGCCCCGCCTCGATCATCCAGCCGAGTTGCAGCCGCTGGTTGTCGACGAACAGCCCCTCGATCGCGGCCTTTGCCTCGCGCGTGTCGACCATCTCGCCGAAGCCGCCGGCAGCGCCGAAGGCGAGGCGAAAGAACTTCAGCTTGTTCGCCGACGCCCGCGCGCTGTCGGCGAGCAGTTCGAGGCAGCGGGCGCGCATTTCCGGATCATGCTCGTCGGCGAGCAGTTCGAGCCCGTTGTTGAGCGCGCCCACGGGGCTGAGCAGGTCGTGGCACAGGCGCGAGCAGAGAAGGCTGGCAAACTCGGTGGGACTGGTCGACAACGAAACGCTCCCCTTGGACAGCGCGCCTTGTGCCACGCCCGCGCGACGCCGCGCAAGGCAAGCGCTTCAGTCGGGGTCGAATACCGCCGCGATTGGGTCGAAGCGCCCGTGGAGCGCGCCGTGTGGCCCCGCGCGGAACCATCGGATCGCCTCGCCCGCGACGATCGCCCAGACGCGGCCATCGGGATCGGCCATCGCCGCGTCGGTCGGCGATGGTTCGGCGAGGCCCGACGGGTGGGAATGCCAATAGCCGAGGATCGTCGCTCCCCCGCCCCGCGCGGCGCGGTGCGCGGCGATGAGGTGCGCGGGGTCAATCTCGAACCGCCGTGCGGCGTCGGCGGAGACGTTGCCGGCGATCGTCGCGGCCTCGATCCGGTCGCCGGTGCCGAGCAGCAGCCCGCACGCCTCCAGCCCCCCCGAAGCGGTCGCCGTATCGAGCATCGCGGCCACGGCCGCCCTTGAAATCGTTACACCTGCCACCCACTTCACCTACAAGAATGGACCGGGGGGTTTCCACCATCGAAGCGACGATTTCGCCTGCCGCGGACGGCTGGCGGCTCGATCGCGCACTGGCCGAGGCGGTGCCGACGCTCTCACGGGAGCGGCTGAAGGTGCTGATCGCCTCGGGTGCGGTCGTCGGCGATGCCGGGCCCGTCCGTGATCCGGCGCGAAAGGCGACCGCGGGCGCGCAGTTCCGGGTCAACGTTCCCGAGCCCAAGCCCGCGCATAACGAAGCGCAGGCGATCGACTTGAAAATCGCCTATGAGGACGAGCACCTGATCGTCGTCGACAAGCCCGCAGGCTTGGTCGTGCATCCCGCCGCGGGCAATCTCGACGGCACGATGGTCAATGCGCTGCTCCACCATTGTGCTGGGCAGCTTTCCGGCATCGGCGGGGTCGCGCGACCGGGGATCGTCCACCGGATCGACAAGGATACCTCCGGCCTGATCGTCGCGGCCAAGCACGACCGCGCGCACGAGGGGCTGGCGAAGCAGTTCAAGGCACACAGCATCGACCGCCGCTACCTTGCGATCGTCGCGGGCCGTCCGCTGACCGGCAGCGGCCGGGTCGAGGCGCGGCTCGGCCGATCGAGCGCCGATCGCAAGAAGATGGCGGTCGTCGGCGGCGAGGCGGGCAAGCACGCGATCACGCACTGGCGCCTCCTCGAGCCGCTGCGCGAGGCGGCGCTGGTCGAATGCCGGCTGGAGACGGGCCGGACGCATCAGGTGCGCGTCCATATGGCCTCGATCGGCCATCCATTGCTGGGTGATCCGGTGTATGGCAGAGCTAGAGCAGTGCACCGGCCCATCCTCGAAACGCTGGGTTTCCGCAGGCAGGCGTTGCACGCCACCCGCCTGGGGTTCATCCATCCTGTGACGGGGCACGCCCTGTCGTTCGACAGCGCGATGCCGGACGATATGCAGGAACTGTTCAACCGGCTTGTCGTATAGCCTTAGGGCCGAATTGCCGCGGTGCACCCACGGCTGCGATAGTGCGAATCAATTAGGGAGATTTGGTCATGGCAAGCGGCAGCAACGTCCCTGCGACGATCCCCGCGCTCGGCGGCGAGGCGAGCCTCAACCGCTATCTGTCCGAGATCAAGAAATTCCCGATCCTGAGCCCCGAGCAGGAATACATGCTCGCCAAGCGGTTCCAGGATCATCAGGACCCGGAGGCGGCGGCGCAGCTCGTCACCAGCCACCTGCGCCTCGTTGCCAAGATCGCGATGGGCTATCGCGGCTATGGCCTGCCGGTCAGCGAGCTTATCAGCGAGGGCAATATCGGCCTGATGCAGGGAGTGAAGAAGTTCGAGGCCGATCGCGGCTTCCGCCTCGCCACCTATGCGATGTGGTGGATTCGCGCGAGCATCCAGGAGTTCATCCTGCGCTCGTGGAGCCTCGTGAAGATGGGCACCACCGCGGCGCAGAAAAAGCTGTTCTTCAACCTGCGCCGGATGAAGGCCAAGCTCGACGCGTTCGAGGACGGCGACCTGCGGCCCGAGGACGTGGCGAAGATCGCCACCGACCTCGGCGTGACCGAGGACGAGGTCGTCAGCATGAACCGCCGCATGGCGATGGGCGGCGACACGTCGCTCAACGTGCCGATGCGCGAGGATTCGGAAAGCCAGTGGCAGGACTGGCTCGCCGATGACGAACCGCTCCAGGACCAGCGCGTCGCCGAGGCACAGGAAGCCGACGTTCGCCACACGATGCTGGTCGAGGCAATGGACGACCTCAACGACCGCGAGAAGCACATCCTGACCGAGCGCCGCCTGACCGACGATCCCAAGACGCTCGAGGAATTGTCGCAGGTGTATGGCGTATCGCGCGAGCGCGTGCGCCAGATCGAGGTGCGCGCGTTCGAGAAGCTGCAAAAGGCGATGATGCGGCTGGCCGGCGAGAAAAGGCTGCTGGCGGTCGCCTGATCCATCGTCGAAAAGATTATCACCCAGGGGCGGACTGCAGACGCGGTTCGCCCCTTTCGCTTGCCAGCGCTTCTCTAGAACCGCCGAGCCAGCCCCACGTAGAGCTGCACGTCGTCGGCATCGCGATCGAGACCCAGATTGCAGCCGGCGTCGATCTGGAAATCCGGGCTCGGGCGCCAGCCGCCGGACAGGCCGAGCAGCAGCGGCGTCGTGATCTCGGCCGGGTCGCGGTCGCGATCGACGGCCAGTTCCAGCGTCGCGAAATGCGTGTCGAAATCGGCGCTAACGCCCGCCACCAATCCATAATCGAGGTGCCGCCCGCTGCGATCCTCGTCCACCGCCGCCGCGACGCTGGGCGTCACTTCGAACGACAGCACGTCGCTCAGTTCGACCTCGACCGGCACATAGAACGCGGCCGACCAGTCCCCCGCCCCGATCGTCTGCCCGCCGGTGGGCAGCGTCGCGCGGCCGAGAACCGACAGGGCAAGCGTGTCGCCCTTCACGACCTCCTGCAACACGCCGACCGACACGTCGCCGATGCCCGACATGCGCGATACCGCGCCGTCCGCCCGGTCACGGACGCTGCCGAAGGCGGTCCAGCCGACCTGCACCTCGGTCCCGCCGCCCAGTCCGACGCGGGCCAGCGCATCGCCCGCGACGATCGTGTCGGTCCGCTCGCCATCGCCCTTCGCCAGCGTCCAGCTGACGAGGCCGAGTTCGCCGACCACCCCCTTCTCGGTCGCGCAGGGCGGCGTGCCGAGGCCGGGACGTTCGGCACAGACCGGCTCGTCCTGCGCCAGTGCGGGCGCGGCGACGCCGACAAGCGGCAGGAACAGGGCGGCGCTAAGCCTCTTCACGGGTCACCCGCGCGACTTCCTCGACCGTCGTGATGCCGGCGCGCAGCTTTGCGATCCCGTCGTCGAGCAGGCTCGGATTGTCGGCGCGCGCATGGCGTTCGAGTTGCGCTTCCGACGACCCGTCGTGAATCATCGCCTGAAAGCGGTCGTCCACCGCCACGACCTCGTACAGCCCCGCGCGCCCGCGATAGCCGTCGCCGTGGCACGCCTCGCACCCCTCGGCGCGCCACACGGGCTCGCCCACCGACAGCCCGCCGCCGACCAGCGCAACGTCGCCCGGCGTCGCGGCATCCTCGCGCCGGCAGGTCGGACACAGCCGCCGCACCAGCCGCTGCGCGCACAGGCCGACGACCATCGGCGCGAGCAGATAGCGCTCGACCCCCATGTCGATCAGCCGGGTCACCGACCCCACCGCCGAGTTGGTGTGGAGCGTCGAGAGCACGAAATGCCCCGTCATCGCCGATCGGACCGCGACCTGCGCCGTCTCCTGATCGCGGATCTCGCCCACCATGATGACGTCGGGATCCTGGCGCAGGATCGCGCGCAGCCCGCGGGCGAACGTCATGTCGGTGCGCGGATTGACCTGCGTCTGGGCGATGCCGGCCAGTTCGTATTCGATCGGATCCTCGACCGTCATCACGTTGCGCTTGCGGTCGTTCAGCCTCGTGAGCGCGGTGTAGAGCGTCGTCGTCTTGCCCGAGCCCGTGGGGCCGGTGACGAGCAGAATGCCGTTCGGCCGTTCGAGCAGGCGGGTAAACACCGCCCGGTCGCGATCGCTCATGCCGAGCGCGCCGAGGTCGAGCGTCATCGACCCGCGCTCCAGCAGGCGCATCACCACCCGCTCGCCATGCTGGGTCGGGATGGTCGAGACGCGGGCATCGACGTCGTGCCCGCCGATGCGCAGCGTCACGCGCCCGTCCTGCGGCACGCGCTTCTCGGCGATGTCGAGCTTCGCCATCACCTTGATGCGGCTGACGAGCAGGGGGGCGAGCGCGCGCTGCGGCTCGACAATGTCGCGCAGGACGCCGTCGATGCGGAAGCGGACGACGAGGCGCTTTTCCTGCGTCTCGACATGCACGTCCGATGCGCCTTCCTTGATCGCCTCGAGCAGCAACGCGTTGATGAGGCGGATGACGGGCGAATCGTCGCGGCTGTCGAGCAGGTCGTCCACCGCCGCCGCCGAGTCGGCGAGCGCGGCGAGGTCGGTGCCGTCGATCTCGAAATCCGCCGCCTGCGCCGCCCGGTCGCCATAGGACGCACCGAGCGCGGCGTCGAACGCATCGTCGGCAACGGGCACCAGGCGCGCGGCGGGCGCGATCCGCTGAACCTCGAGCAGCGCATCGAGGGCCACGCCGCTGCGATAGACGCACTCGGCCCCGCCCTCCCCCTCGCGAAGGACGACGCCGTGGCGGCGCGCGAAGCTGTAGGGGAGCGTCATGGGGCGAAGGTCACTTCGGCCTGCACCATGCCGGCGGTCGGGCGTTTGGTGATCCGCGCGGACGTGACCGCAAGGCCGGAGGAGCGGTTCACGTCTGTCAGCCAGTTGACGACCTTGGCATACTCACCCTCGGTGACGACCGCGCGCACGCCGCCGCCCGCGGGCTCGACCGCGACCGACAACGCCTGAGCCTGCGCGGCGGCCTGCACGATCTCGGCCGGGCTGCCGGTGCGGCGCTGGCCGGGGGTCTGCGGCTGGAGCGTGCCCGCCGCGCGGATGCGGGCGGACAGCGTCTCATAAGTGCGGATATCCGCCTGCGCCTCCGCCCGAGCGGCCTGGAGCGGCTTGACCACACCGTAGACCAGCACCGCGCCCGCCAGCAGCACGCCGAGCACGGTCAGCAGCACCCGCTCGCGCGGCGAAAGCGTCGCCCACCACGCCTCGAACCGGGCGATGGCGGCTTCCAGCCGGGGATCGCGAAGCTCGATCTTCATGCCCCCCTCGCCGTCAGCCGGAGGCCACCGTCGGGCAGCGTCGTCACCGTCCCCGACACGCGCGCATCGGCGAGCGCGCCGTTCAACCGCCCCGCCATGCCCGGCGCCAGCGCGTCGAGGTCGATCACCAGCGCACGCCCCTGAAACCCGATCGAGCGCACCGTCACCTGCCCGTTCATCGGCGCGAGCACGGTCGAGACGCGCGATAGCAGCGGCAGGAAGGCGCTGTACCGCTTCGGTTCGGGCAGCAGGTCGGCGACCGTCCCGGCCAGATCGTCGCCGCCGGTCGGCACCCCGGGCGCGGCGCTGGCGACCAGCATCCGCGTATCGTCCTCACGCCGGTCGGCGATCGAGCGGAGCATCAGCGTGTCCGCTGCGGCGATGCCGACATGCGCGGTCAGCCCGATCGCGCCGATCCAGAACAGCCGCCGCCCCCAACCGGGCAGCGCCGCCGCGCGCCGGCGGGCGTAGGCCCCCTGCCGCAGGTCGAGCGCCGGCTCGGCAATGCGGCGCGCGAGCGACAATTCGCCGAGTTCGGCGGGCAGCGCGCCCATGTCCTCGGGCAGCGCCACGCCGTAATTGCGGATCGCCGGGCGCCCCGTCGCTTCCCATGCTGGCCGCAGCAGCGGTGCGGGGATCGCAAAGCCGGTGCCGTCGCCGCTGCGCACCACCGCGCGAGTCTCGCCGAGTTCCACTGCCCATTCGCCGGCATCGGGGCGCGGCAGCGCGAGCGCGTCGGGGACGAAGGCGGCATTGGGATGGCCTGCGGCGGCGGCTTCGTCGATCCAGACGAGCATCTGCGCATGGCGGACGACGCCGACGAGGAAGCGGCGCGGGCTCAATTCCGACCCGAGCGCCAGATGCACCGCGTCCAGCGGATCGGCGATCATCTCCTCGACGGCAAAGGGCAGCGCCTCGATCCGCTTGGCGCGCGTCGGGAGCGGCAGGTCGACGGCTAGCAGGCGCACCGCCTCCCCCGGCACCAGCATGGTTGCCGCGCCCGCCCCCTCGGCTATGATGAGCGCCGATGGTGCGGGGGCAGCTGTCACATTGTTTTCATCGAGGCGACGCATGGGGCGGCGATGCACATCCTATTGAAACAGTTTCATGACAGCCGGCGCGATCGGGCGCAATTCCCCCGCGACAGCGAAGCGGGCCTGACGCTGGTCGAAATGATCGTCGTGCTGGCGATCATCGCGCTGGTCGCGGCGCTGATCGTCCCCAACGTGATCGGTCGCCCGGACGAGGCGCGGGTGACCGTCGCCAACACCGACATCCGCACGATCTCCGCCGCGCTCAAGATGTACCGCCTCGACAATGGCGGCTATCCGACGACCGCGCAGGGGCTGAAGGCGCTGGCCGAGAAGCCGACGACCCCGCCGCTCCCGTCCAACTGGTCGGGCGAGGGTTATCTGGGCGAAGTGCCGCTCGACCCGTGGGGCAACCCCTATGCCTATACCTCGACCGGCAGCGCCTTCACGCTCAAGTCGCTCGGCAAGGACGGCAAGCCCGGCGGCGAGGGCCTCGACGCGGACCTCGACGGCAAGAAGTAGGCCGATGGGCCGGATGGCCGCCCGTTCCTCGCGCTCCCCTGCCCTGGCGAAGGCCGGGGTCCAGTTGGGTGACGTCTGCGATTTGCGGATTTTGCCCGCAACTGGACCCCGGCCTTCGCCGGGGTACGGCGGGGGAGTACCCCCGGCAGAAACCGGCATGACCCTCATCGAAATGCTGATCGTCCTGTCGATCATCGCCGTCGCCGCGGGGGCCGTCACGCTCGGCATCGGCGCGGCGACGCGCGCGCCGTCGGTGGGCAGCGAGGCGCAGCGGCTGGCCGACCGGCTTCAGGCCGCGGCCGACGACGCGATGCTGGGCGACGGCCTCGTCGCCTTCACCGCGGAGAAATCGGGCTATGGCTTCGCGCGCTTCGACGGGAAGACGTGGCAGCCGCTGGCGAGCGACGCGCTCGGTTTCCACGCGCTGCCCGGCGGCATGACGATGCGACTGTCCGCCCGCCCGCCCGTCGTGCTCGGGCCGGAGGGATCGGGCAAGCCGCTGACCGCTATCATCGCCGAGCGCGGCCAGTCGGCGAGCGTCGCCTATGACGGGCTCACCGCCCGCGTCGTGCCCGCGACATGAACGAAGAGGGCTTCTCGCTGATCGAGGCGCTGGTCGCGCTCGCGATCCTCGCCATCGCCACCGTGGGCCTCGTCCGCACGGTCGAGACGCATATCGATTCGACCCGCGCGATGGAGGGGCGACAGGCGGCGATGTGGGTGGCCGAGAACCGGCTTGCCGAGCTGGAAGCGCGCGCGGGCGGCGCGAACGAGGTGGAGATGCTCGGCCGCCGCTGGCGCGTCGCGGTGGCCGAACGCGCGACCGCCGATGCCGAGATCCGGCGCGTGCGGATCGACGTGTACGAAATGGCCGGGCCGCCGGGCGCGTCCCCGCTTGCATCGCTCGACGGTTTCGTGGACGCGGGGCCGGCATGAAGCGCACGCTCGACCTCACCCCGCGGCAACAACGGCTTGCGCTCGATATCGTGACGGGCGCGATGGTCGTGTCGGTCGCGTTCGCGCTCGCCGGCCTCACCTGGCGGCTGGCGGGGCATGCGGGACAGGGGGCGATCACCGTCCCGTCCGGCGCGCGGCCGGTGCCGCCGCCCGACCTGTCGCCCGCGATCGGCTGGCAACCCTTCGGCCAGGCGGCGCAGACCGAGCAGGCGCAGCCGACGTCGCTGGCCTTCGTCCTGAAGGGCGTCGTGTTCGCGATCCCGCAGAGCTTCGCCGTCGCTTACGTCAGCGAATCGGGCGGCACGCCGCGCGCGGTGCGGGTGGGCGAGGCGCTGGGCGGGGCGACGATCAGTTCGATCCAGCGCGACCGCATCCTCCTCAACAATGGCGGGCGGCTCGAATATCTCGCGCTGCCCGATCCCGCCGCCGCGGCGAGCGCACCCGGCACGCCCGGCGCCCCGCCCCCCGCCGCGGCGGCGCCCGCGACCAGCAACGGCGTCCCCGTGCCCGGCACCGCCGCCGTCCCGCCGCCCCAGGGCGCGGCGCAGATCCTGCAGCGGCTCGATGCAGCCCCGGTCGAGGGCGGCTATCGCATCGGCAGCGGGTCGATGCCCGGCATGCGCGCGGGCGACGTCATCCAGTCGGTCAACGGTCAACAACTCGGCCGCGGCCCCGCCGACCAGGCCGCCTTCGCCGCCGCACAGGCGAGCGGCGCGGCGCAGGTCCAGATCCTTCGCGACGGCAAGCCCGTGACGCTTACCGTCCCGCTACGCTAGAGACATGTCCGTGATCCAAGCCCTTCGCCGCACCACGCTCGCCTGCGCCCTCGCCGCCACGGCCATGAGCCCGCTGGCGGCTCAGCAGCCGCCGGGCGACATCGTCGTCAACATGCGCGGGATCGAGATCGCCGACGTCGCCGACCAGATTTCGCGCCTAACCGGCCGCACGCTGATCCTCGACCCGCAGGTGAAGGGCGTCGTCACCGTGACCTCGGCACAACCCCTGTCGGCGGACGGGGTGTGGGAACTGTTCCAGTCCGTCCTGCGCGCCAACGGCTTCGCCGCGCTGCGATCGGGCCGGGCATGGCGGATCGTCCCCGCGGCCAACGCAGTGCGCGACGGCGGCGTGCGCCGCTCCGCCTCCGGCCAGGAAATGACGACGCGGATGATCCGCCTGTCGAACGTGCCGGCGGCAGAGGCCGCACGGATCGCCCGGCCGCTGATCGCGAGCTTCGGCTCGGTCGAGCCGCTCGCCAGTCCCAATGCGATCGTCGTCACCGACTATGCCGACAATGTCCGCCGCATCGAGGGGCTGGTGCGCAGCCTCGATAGCGGCGGCGGGCAGAGCTTCGCCGTCATCCCGCTGCGCAACGGATCGGCCGCCGACGTGGCCGCCGCGATCGGCCAGGTGCTGGGCGATGGCGAGGCGGGCGGCGCGCGCGTCGCCGGGGACGCGCGCAGCAACATGGTGGTGGTGCGCGGCACACCGTCGGCGGTCGCGGAGGCGCGGCGGATCGCGCTGTCGCTCGACACACCGGGCGGCGCGACGCCGATCACCCGCACCTTTCGGCTCAACTATGCCGACGCCGAAAGCGTGACCGAGGTGCTGCGCGGCGTCCTCGGCCAGGAAGCACAGCCGACCAATGCTGTGGCGCAGAGCCTGTCGTCGCGCGGCACCCGCGGCGGCCTCGGCACCCAGGCGAACCGCAGCCCGACCGCGGCGCTCGCGGGCCTCGTCAACAACAGCAACCAACAGTCGCTGGGCGCGGGCGGCGGCATGAACGGCGCGGGCGCGGGCGGCACCAGCATCTCGACCGTGGGTCAGACGGAACGGCAGGCGACGCCGCAGGGCTTCTCCACCCCCGACCTCACCGTCCAGCCCGCGCCCGACATCAACGCGATCGTCGTGCGGGGCACGCCCACCGCGATGGCGGGGATGGACACGTTGATCGCCGACCTCGACGTCCGCCGCCCGCAGGTGCTGCTCGAGGCCGCGATCGCCGAGATCACCGGCGACGAGGCGGAGCGGCTGGCGGTACAGATCGGCAGCGCGGGCACCGTGCTCGACCAGGTGGAGGGCGTGGCGACCAGCTTCGGCCAGCCGGGTGCGGGCGTGTCGCTCGGCACCATTCTCCAGACGCTGGGCGTGCCCGCCGGGGCGCTGCTGACCGGCGGCCTTACGGGCAACATCGCCTTCGGCAACGACTTCTCGATCCTCGTCCAGGCGCTCGGCACCTCGACCAAGGCGAACCTGCTCTCCACCCCGTCGGTGACGGTGCTCGACAACAAGGTGGGCGAGTTCGTGGTGGCGCAGGAAGTGCCGTTCGTGACCGGATCGGTGCTCACCAACAACAACGGCGCGGCGCCCTATACCTCGATCGAGCGCAAGGACGTGGGCATTACCCTGCGCGTCCTGCCGCGCGTCAATGCCGGCGACACGATCCGGCTGGAGGTGAGCCAGGAAGCCTCGACCATCGCGCAGACGCAGCTCAACCAGGCCGCCGACCTCATCACCAACCGCCGCGCGATCAACACGACGGTGCTGGCCGACAACGGCCGGACGATCGTGCTCGGCGGGCTCATCAACGACGACTATATCCGCGCCAAGAGCCAAGTGCCGATCCTCGGCGACATTCCGGTGGTCGGTGAACTCTTCAAGTCGCGGCAGGAACAGCGGCAGAAGCGGACGCTGTTCATCTTCCTCAAGCCCACGATCCTGCGCGACCCCGACGCCACCGCCGCCGCCGCCGCCGAGCGCTATCAGCGGCTCCGCGGCATCGAGGCGGCGACGACGCAGAAGGGCAGCCTGCTCCTCAACCCGCCTGCCCCGCGGCTTACGGTCGAGATCGACGGCATCTATTGAGGATCGTTCAGTCGGCGAGGGCCACCCGCGCCGACTGCGTCCCCCGCGTGAAATAGGCCGCGTCGATGGCGAGGCTGCGCAGCTGCCAGCCGTCGACGCCCTCCCCCGGCCTGAGTGTCCGCATCGCACCGTCGCGCCCGCGCACCATCGCCACCGCATCCTGATCGAGCCGACCGACGATCCCGACGAGCTCGGGCGCGTCGGCGGGCGCCTCCGCCGCTGCGGGCGCATCGAACAGCGGACGCTCGAGCGAGGCCGACAGCGGTGGCGGGGCGCGCCACCGCACAGCCTCGGCCGGCGGCGTGCCGGACGCAGCAAGCGGCGCGAGCCGGGGACCGAGCATCGCCAGCGGCACCGCCGCGGCGAGTACGGCCAGCGCAATGGCGGCGCGCATCACGACCGACGCCATGCCAGCGCGGCGCTGCCGGTCAGCCGCACGCCGCCCGGCACCGCCACGAGCTTCCAGCGTTCCCAGCGCGCGCCCTGCCCCGTTCGCTCGATCCGGTCGGCGACCGCCAGCACTGCCTTTTCAGGGCCCGACAGCGACAGGTCCAGCCGGGCCAGCCCCGGCCCGATCGGCGCCGCCACCGCCGCCCGCTCGACCAACACGCCATTGGCCTTGGCATCGGCTCGCAGTCGCGCGGCGGCACGGGCGAGCGCCGTATCGGCCGAGGGTGCGGCCAGGCGCCATGGCGCATCCGCCAGCCGATCGACGGGCGCCGCCTCCGCCCGCGCATCGGCGGCGACCGCGCGAGCGGCATCGAGCCGGGCGAGCGCGTCGGTCGCCCCCGACCAGGCGAGCGCCGCCAGCGCAAGGCCGATGCCGCCGCCGATCCATGCCGCCCGGTTCACGGTTCGCCCTCGACCGACACGATCAGCACACCGTCGCCGCGCCGCTCGCCCACTGCGCGCAGCTTCGCCCCGGATGGGTCGCGCGAAAGGGCGGCGCGCAGGCGATCGGGATCGGCGGTCGCGATCTCGGCGGTCAGTACCGCCTCCCCCTCGCTGCGATCGACCGCGACCGAGACGAGCCGCGCTTCCGGCGGCAACAGGCGTGCGACCCGGTCCAGCGTCGGCGCGAACCCCGCCGGTCCGAGCCGGGCCAGTGCATGCCGCTCGGCCCGGTCGTCGGCGCTCGCCCCGCTGGCCGAAGGCGCGGCGGCGACCCGCGCGGCAAGGCGCTCGGCGCCGAGCGTCGTCAGGATCGGTCCCATCGGCAGCATCAGTGCCAGCGCCCAGCCCAGCGCCCGCCCGTCGGACACCGGCATCCGCCGCGCCGCCCTGCCCAACTGGTCGGCAAGGCTCGGTGCGGGATCGGGTGGGGGCAGCTTTTCGGGCTCCATCGCGGGCCGCGCTTAGCCGCGAACGGACCGTCCCGCCAGCATCCCCGCCACTGTCGCAATCGCGTCACACGGCTGACGCACGACGGTAACGCATTGTGCATGCGCGCGTAAGCTGGCACCGCCACAGGCAACAGAGGGACCGGGGGCTCGCCTGCCCGACAGGACGCTATGGGGAATCGATCAATGAGTGAGATGCTTGAACTCGAGTCGGGCTATACCGACGGCGATATCGACACCAATCCGACCAGCAATCCGTCGCTGAACGATCTGGTCGATCGCCGCTATTCGCGCCGCGACACGCTGAAGAGCGGCGTTTCGGCCGCGGCGATCGCGGTGTTCGGCGGCTCGGTACTCGCCGCGTGCGACGACAACGGCAACGGCGGCAACGGCAACAACACCGCGCCGGTCGTGACGGCGGGGTCGAGCGGTTCAGCCTCGGCCGGGCGGCTCGTTACGCTGACCAGCACGGTGACCGACGACGGCGGCATCGTCACCTCGGCCTGGACGCAGGTGTCGGGCCCGACCGTCTCGCTCACCAACGCCAACACCGCGACCGCGACCTTCACCGCGCCCGCGGTATCGGCCGCCACCCCGCTCGTCTTCCGCTATGTCGCGACCGACCAGCAGGGGCTTCAGGCATCGGCCGAGACGACCGTGAACGTCACCCCCGCCGCGCTCGGCTTCACCGCGGTCGCCAAGAACAAGAACGACGTCGTCACCGTCCCCACCGGCTATTCGGTCGGCGTGCTGACGCGCCTGGGCGATCCGATCGTCAAGGACGTGGCCGCGTTCAAGAACGACGGCACCGATACGGGCTATGGATCGCGCATCGGCGACCATGGCGATGCGCTCCATTATTTCGGGCTCAACGCCGCCGGCGCGCGTGACGACACCAGCAACACGCGCGGCGTCCTCGTCCAGAACCACGAGAACATCACCGTCGCCTATCTCCACGCCAGCGGCCCCACCAACGTGACCGCCGGCCCCCGCCCGGAAGCCGAAGCGCTCAAGGAGATCGAGGCGCACGGCGTGTCTGCCGTGGAGCTCGTCCGCGGCACCGCCGGCTGGGCCTATGTGCAGGACAGCACCTTCAACCGCCGCGTCACCCCCAACACCGCGGTCGACATCAGCGGCCCGGTGCGCGGCTCGGCGCTGCTCGTCACGCCCTATTCGACCGGCGGCACCGCGGGTCGCGGCACGATCAACAACTGCGCCAACGGCTCGACCCCGTGGGCGACGCTCCTCACCTGCGAGGAAAACTGGGCCGGCTATTTCCGTCGCCCCGCCGCCGCCGACAATGCGCGCCGCACGGCCAAGGAAGTGACCGCCCTGAGCCGCTACGGCGTCACCAGCACCAACGGCAACTATGCCTGGGCCAGCGTCACCCCGGCCGATGCGTCGAACACGACCTATCGCCGCTGGGATGCGCAGGCGACCGGCACGTCGTCGACCACCGACTATCGCAACGAGCCCAACCAGTTCGGCTGGGTGGTCGAGATCGATCCGTACGACCGCAGCAAGGCGCCGCGCAAGCGCACCGCGCTCGGCCGCATGAACCACGAGGGTTGCTGGCCCGGCCCGTTCGTCGCGGGGCGCAAGCCTGCCTTCTACATGGGCGACGACGCGCAGAACGAGTATCTCTACAAATTCGTGTCGGCGACCGGCTGGACGGAGGCGGATGCGACCAACGCCGACCGCCTCGCAATCGGCGACAAGTATCTCGACGCCGGCACGCTCTACGTCGCGAAGTTCAATGCCGACGGCACCGGCCAGTGGCTGCCGCTGGTGTTCGGCCAGGGCAACGTGGTCAGCACCAACGCGACCTATGCCTTTGCCGATCAGGCCGACGTGCTGACGCACGCGCGCGTCGCCGCCGACGTGCAGGGGGCGACGCGGATGGACCGGCCCGAATGGACCGCGGTCAATCCGGTGACGGGCGAGGTGTACCTCACGCTCACCAACAACGCCTCGCGTACCACGGCGACGGCGGATGCCGCCAACCCGCGCGTCTATGTCGATCCGCCGAGCACCGCGCGCGGCAACCGCAACGGCCACATCATCCGCCTGCGCGAAACCGGCGACACGACCGAGGCGACCAGCTTCA
>CAJYLT010000080.1 GCA_913775795.1 uncultured Sphingomonas sp.
CCGCCTCGGCCTCCTTTAGAATACCGATGATCTGCTCTTCCGTGAACTGCTTCCGCTTCATTCTGTCCGTCCCTTCGAAGGGCCGGTCTCTAGGTCCAGGTGGATGAAGAAACGGGGGTCACGTCACGACGAGTTCACGTCCCGCTCGGCACTGGCACGTTTTGGCTTTCGAGCAGAGGCTGCAGTAAAGATCGTTGGGCTGCTAAGCGGTGGCCAAATGTTGCGGGCTGGTCTTGCCTGCATTCTCGGCGGTTCGGCGCCTGCCCCATTCGTCATCTTGGATGAGCCGACCAACCACCTCGATCTCGATACAATCGTCGCTTTGGAAACGGCGCTGACCGCCTATGACAGCGCGCTACTGGTCGTCAGCCATGACGAGCGGTTCCTTGACGCCTTGGCCGTCAGCCGCACCATTTCAGTCTCGTCATGAGTGGCAGAGGGGCAACACGTTCCCCGACAAAAATGCTCGATTACAAAGCTGAGTCAACCCGAACGATAAGAAAGGCACAGTGAGCGATGACGACCGATAAGGCTGAGATCGGTCACTAGCGATCCGACCCATTACCGGCCGTTCGTCGCCGCTTATCCAATTCCTGGAACCGGACGTTCGTTCATCAGGTTGCGAAACCATCCCCTGCGCTTTTCGGTGCGTTTGCCGCGAAGAAGCGCGCGAAGTTGTCGGCGCCTGAGTGCGCGCTCCAATGGCCGCGCTGAACAGCCCGTCCCTATCGACCGCCAAGCGGCCTGATGATCGCCGGGATGGCTCGTCTGAGCAGTCAAGATCGAACGCGTGCCGACGGCGGAGCGTCAGGCGGCCGCGATGAAGTCTGCGCCCGCCCCGTAGAAGCGCACCGTCCCGCCGGCATCGCCCGATCGCACGCCGATCGACAGTTGCAGGCCGAAATGAACCGTCAACGGCTCGGGCAGCGCAATCGTCGTCAGCCTTCGCGCACTCGACGGATAATATTCGCGCCACTGCTCGGGCGGGTCGAACGGCACCGCGACCGAGGGGGGTTGGGTATCCGGCGGCGTCAGCGGCATTCGCTCCATCCCGCCATGCTGAAGCACCGTCCAGTGGATCGAGGCGCCGTCCAGAACCTCCCACAGCAACGACACGCCGGAGCAGGCCAGCGGCTCACCATTGTGATGAACCGATGTCGGGATCGGAAAGTGGAACCACATGTCGCGCCCCGGCCGGATCCGGAACGCCGAGAAAAAGCCGCGATTATAGCCGGCCTGATCGGACCAGTCGGCGCCGTCGACCGGAAGCAGAACGTCCGGCCCGCGCTCCTGCGGCACGACGGCGGCGCCGGGAAGCCAGACGCTCTCGACGACCTTCACGCCCATGACGGGTTCCTGCCTTCCTTCCACTTGATCGAGCATCCGGCACTCGGCCGTTGCGGCTCCGGCACGGCGCGGCCGGCGAGCACCGCATCGACGGCGGCGCGCATGTCCTCGCCCGTCACGGGCAGATCGGTGCGGAGCGGCGCCAGCCCGGGCACGGGCGGGCGATTGATCTTTGGCCGGCTGGCGTCGAACTGCCCGGCATAGGCCAGAGTCCGGTCGGGCCCGTAGAGGAAGAAATCGGGCGTGCAGATCGCGTTGTAGTCGAGCGCGACCTGCTGATCGCCGTCGTACAGATAGGGAAAGGTAAAGCCGTGCGCGGACGCGAATGCGCCCATATGCTCGGGGCCGTCCTCCGGAAACTCGGCGGTGTCGTTGGAGCTAATGGCCACGACCTGAAGCCCCTTCGGCGCATATTCGCGCGCGAAAGCCGAGAATTCGTCGATGATGTGCAGCACGAACGGACAGTGATTGCAGATGAAGGCGACGAGCAGCGCCGGCGCGTCGTCGAACTCCGCCAGCGTGCGAACACGCCCGTCGGTATCCGGTAGCGAAAAAGCCGGCGCGCGTTTGTCGCCATCGACCTGACGCGATTCTCGCAGCATCGCCCTCTCCATAATAGAATAACGATTCTGATATATCCGCTGGCTTGTCGTGACAAGCACGAAACGGGGGATCAGTTCGGCTCGCATCGGCCCCAATTCGACGATCGACAAGTTCGTAGAGACGCTTGACCCGCTCCGCGATTTATAGAACTATCGTTCTAATTAAGGCGAGGAGGGGATCGGCGGTGTGCGTGGCACACTGGCAACCGCCTCTTCCTCGCGCGGTAACGGCCATGCGGTTCACCCGCAAAAACGGCGAGGATGAGCGATGGCGGGAAGCAGGCTGAGAGCTGCCGCGGCAGTGACGGAACAAGAGCACTGCCCGTTGGCAGCCCGATCGCGCAACGACTGCCCGATGGTCATCGACGCCGGGTCGATCGGCGCAGACTCGTGAAAGCCGGCGATCGCCTCGGGTGGGGGACACGCATCGGCTTCATGGCGTGCGCGATGCCCGAGCTCATCAAGAGCTTCGCGTGGGACGCATTCGTCCTGTTCTTCTATTCTCAGGTCGTCGGTCTCGACGGATTTCGTATCGGCTTCGCGCTGGCAATCATCCTCGTCTTCGACGCGATCGCCGACCCTTATATCGGTGCGCTTTCGGATCGGATGGATCGGGCACCGCTCGGCCGGCGGCACACGCTGATGGCGGCGGCGGTGCTGCCATTCGCGATCGGCATCGCGCTCGTCTTCGCCCCGCCCGCGGGCATGGGCCAGTGGCAGATCTTCGCCTGGCTGCTCGGCTTCGGACTGCTCGCGCGCGTCGGCATCTCGTTCTGGACGGTACCCGCCTATGCCATGGGCGGCGAGCTGACGCGCGATGCAGGCGAGCGGAACATCGTCGCGGTCATGCGCAACCTCGGCAATCAGGTCGCGATCCTGACGGTGCCCTGGGTCGCCTTCTCGGTCTTCTTCGTCGAGGCGCCGGGTTTCGCCAAGCCGCAGCTCAATCCCGCGCCCTATCCCGGCTTCGGCCTGTTCGTATCGCTGCTCGGCGCCGCACTGATGATCGTCGGCCTGATCGGCACGCGGGCGCGGATGCGCGCGATCGAGGCGGCGGATCGCGAGGTGACGAAGCACAGCGCGATCGAAACGCTCCCGGAGCTCCTCCGCCGCCTGCTCGCCGCCATCCGCCAGACGCCGAACATCGGCCGGCTGCTCGCGGTCGCGCTGCTCGTTCTCTTCACCAACTCGGTCGTGAACCAGCTCTCGCTGCATCTCGCGACTTATTTCTGGCAGCTCGACGGGCGGTGGACGCAGCGGTTGCTGCTGGCGGGCACCTTCGGCTCGATCATCGCGATGTTCCTCGCGCCGCCCTGGATGAAGCGCGTCGGCACCCGCTTCGCGATGGTGAGCGGCCTCGTCTTCTTCTTCGTGGTGCAGGCGGCAGCGGTGTTGCTGCCGCTCCTCGGCCTCGCACCGGCGGCCGGCAGCTTCGCGATCGGCGTCTTCGTCTGCGCGGCGCGTGTTCTGGGCGGGATCGCCTATGGCCTCTACGTCGTGCCGTTCAACACCGTCACCTACGACATCGGCGACGAGCATGAGGCGAATACCGGCGTGCCGCAGCAGGGCTTGGTCGCCAGCTTCATGTTCATGGGGCTGCAGATCGGCAGCGGCCTCGTCGCGCTCATGGCGGGATCGTTCCTCGGCATCATCGACTTTCCTGCGGGCCTGCCCGTCGATCAAGTGCCGACGGGCAAGGTCGACGCGCTCGCGTGGTTCGTCACGGGCCTGATCGTCGTGGCGGGCGGGGCAATGGCGTGGCTGGTCGGCCGCTTCGACGTGTCGGCCGCCAAGCAGGCGGACATCCGACGCGTCCTTGCCGAGCGGCGTGCCGCGGCATCCACGCAATAGCGATCAGCCCACCAACCGATCCCTTTCGACCATCAGGACAGAGGCAGAGATGATTTCCAAGATCAAGCGAGGCGTCAGCCTTTACAGTTTCCAGGAGGAGATGTTCCTCGGCCAGATGAGCGTCGAGGATTGCGTCGCCTTCGCCGCCTCGATCGGCGCGCGGGGGATCGAGATCCTGCCAGAGCAGAACATGCCCAATTTCCCCGACATCGACGATCGCGAGGTCGCATGGTGGAAGGAGCTGATGGCGAAACACGGCACCGAGCTGACCTGCTACGACATGTTCCTCGACACCAAGCGGCGCAAGGATCGGCTGATGACCGACGAGGAGCAGGTGGAATCGATCCGCCGCGACCTCGTCCTGTGCAATCGCCTGGGCATCCGCAACATGCGCGTCCTGGTGTTCGTGCGCCCGGATATCCTCGAAAGCTGCGTCCCCTATGCCGAGGATCTCGACGTACATATGGGCGTGGAGGTGCACGCGCCGTGGCACATGGAACATGCCTGGATCCTGCGCACGGTCGAGGTGGCCGACCGGCTGGGCACCAAGCATCTCGGGCTGCTGCCGGACATGGGCATCTTCATGAAGCACTTCCCGCCGGTCTATCGCGACCGCTTCATCCGCCAGGGCGCGCGGCCGGAGGTTGCCCAGTTCATCATCGACCAGCACGATCAGAAGATCATGGCCGAGTACACGATCTACGAAGTGGCAGTGAACATGAAGGGCAACCCGGCCGAGGTGCGGATGGCCGAGCTCCTGCGCCACCAGCCCTATGCCAACCCGAAGCGGATTCGCGACTACATCCCGTATTTCCGGCACATCCAGGCCAAGTTCTATGAAATGACCGAGGATTGCCGCGATCCCAGCCATGCCTATGACGAGGTGATCGCCGAACTCGTGGCGGGCGGCTGGGACGGCTATCTGTCCAGCGAGTATGAGGGCAATCGCTGGATCCAGGACGTCCAGCCCGTCGACAGCCGCGAGCAGGTGCGGCGCCAGCATGTCATGTTCGAGCGCCTGATCGCGCAAGCCGAAGGAGCCCGTTGATGTTCGACAAGTATCTGATCGTGGACGGCAGCCTGCGCAACGTGGGCCCCGCCGACGCCCCCACCGGCTTCGCGTTTGACGCCAAGCTCGGCTATTATCGCGGCCTCGGCCTGTCGATGATCGAGGCGCTGGACATCAAGATCGACGGCGAGCCCGTCGACCGCGCTGCCGTCCGCTTCGACGAGGGCAAGGGGCCGCTGACGCTCGACGAGATGGAAACCGCCTATGACCGGCGATGGCCGTTCGGCGCGGCCGCGACGATCACCGTCGAGCGGCCCGGCGGGCTCGCGCCGGGTGAGCATCACCTGGCGTTCACCGAACGGCTCCGCGTGTCCTACATGCCGTTCCCATCGATGAACGCGGACGAGAAGACGCTCTCGATCTGATCGCGCGCGGAATCGGCCCTGCCCTGCTTCCCGATGCTTTGCCGCATGGGAAGCAGGGCTCGGCCTTCGTTCAGGTCGCGGCGATCGCCGCCCCGCGCGGGCTCTCACGCCGAAGCAGCGCCGCAATCGCGACCAGCATGCCGGCGAAGGCGGCGAGGCCGGCGGCAGCGAACGTCGCCTGCATGCTGCCGGTCGCGGACTGCACCACCGTGACGATGGGCGGGCTCAAGAACTGGCCGAGGAAGAAGCATCCGGTCCAGACGCCCATGCCGCGACCGCGATGCGCGGGCGGAAGGTCGCGCTGCGCCCAGGTGATGAGCGTCGGGATCATCATCCCCACCCCGGCCTGCTGAAACACCACGCCCGCCGCCATCCATTTCCAGTCGGGCGCCACGCCGATCAGGCACAGCCCCGCGCCCACGAGCGCCAGCAGGAGGACGAACGCGACTTCCGAGCGGCGCTTGCCGACGAGCCAGAAAATACCGGCCCCCAGCGATACGCCGAGGCTGGGCAGGAACGTGATGCGGCCGAGCTCGTCCGACGATCGTATGCCGACCTCGCGAAAGGCGAGGCCGCCGTTGACCGCATAGACATAATAGATGATCGACGAGAGCAGCGTCACCGCGCCGATCAGCGCGATCTTCCTCGCGGGAAAGGCGGGCTTGTCCCGCGGGGCCTCTCCCACCGCGGTGTGCGACGTGTCGACCACCGGCTCGAAAACGAAGGCGAGCATCGCAAGAAAGATCGGGAACGCGGCGAGGTAGATCAGGAACACCCCGTTCCACCGCATCGCCGTCAGATAGCCGGCCCCGAGGATCAGCGCGCTGCCCACGAACGGGCCGACCATGCCCTGAATACTCAGCCAGTGCCGGCGTCCCCCCTCGTCCCAATAATCGGCGATCAGCGTGTTGACCGTCGTCAGGATGGCCGCCTCCGCGATCCCGAGCGCCAGGCGCGACAGGAACATCGCGTCGAGATCGGTCAGGAGGAACGGCGCGGTCCCCGCGATCGCGTAGAACAGCGTAGACCAGACGACCATCGCGCGGCGACCGAAGCGGTCGATGAGTGCGCCGGCGAACGGCGCGATCACCGCGATCGCCAGGCCCGGCGCGGTGACCATCCACGGCACTTTCCAGCCGGCCGTCGGATCGCCCTGGAAATGATCGATGATCGACGGGACCGCGGGAAACATCGAAACCACGGCGATCATCGGCAGAAAGCCGGCAATCGTGACGGTAAGGCCCTGCGACACGCCGGCCCGGCGGTCTTGTACGTGCTGCAACCGGCTCATCAAGCCTCTCCCGACCCTGGTCACTCGCGTCCAGGCGGCGCGAGGCCTGATTGTAATATATCACTAGCTTGGGGGTCGCAAGCGTTCGGGCGGCTCGGGAGGAGGCCTCAATTGCCTTGGGGGTAGTCGAAGCCCTTCTCGACGATGACCTCCGCGATCTTCCGCCGACTGATCTCGATGAACGCGCGCGCGTCGTCGGCGGACGGGATCGCCCCGTCGAACCGGGTCGTCAGCGCAAAGATCGCCCGCACATCCTCGCCATGATGGCTGATGGAGTAAAAGATGCGATCGAGTTCGGCCGACAGCTTCCGGTAGATGGCCTGAAGCTGGGCATTGCGGGTCGCCTCGACGAGCAGGTCGAAGCGCTGCCGGGACAACTGGATCCACTTCTCGGTATCGAGTTTCGGCCGGTTGATCGCGCGCTCGTGCGCCTGCTTCAGGCTGTCGAGGCGCGCAGCCTGATTCGGCGTAATCCGCTCTGATGAAAGCTGAAAAATGAGCGGCGAGATCACGCCCCAGACCGCGAAGAAGTCGTCGACCGATTTCAGCGTGAGCCCCGCGACGCGGTAGCCGCGGCGCGGGATCGTCTCGATCAGCCCGTCGTGATTGAGGCGGTCCAGCGCCTCGCGCACGGGCATCGCGCCGAAGCCGGTTTCACTGGAGATCTCCCGCTCGGTGAATCGCATGCGAGGCGGCATCTTCAGCGACACGATCCGCTGCCGAAGCAGCGCATAGGCCTGGTCGGCGAGCGTCTGCTTGGGACCTTCGCCCTCCGTCATCAGTCACCTCCAGCTCGACCTCGTTCGATTGTGGGATGTGGCCTCCCCGCAAAGCTCTGGCAAGCTTTCACGCCCCGACAGCATTGACGGGCACTGATCCGTGATATATCACAAAGTTCATCAGCCGCAGCGTCGGCGCTGTATCCGCAGCCGTTTGAAGAGGTCGAGATGCCGGAGTGCAAAAAGGTTCTGATCGTCGGCGCGGGGATCGGCGGCCTGTGCACGGCGATCGCGCTCGCCCGGATCGGCGTCGAGGTCGACGTTATCGACATCAAGCCGGACAACGCCGTGGCCGGCGTCGGATGGGGATTGCGGACCAACGGCCTGCGCGCGCTGCACGAGATCGGCCTGCTCGAGGATACGCTCGCCATCGGGTTCCCGACGCCGCCGCTTTCCTATTACGACCGGCAGGGGCGCCATGTCGTCGACATTCCCTATGGGCGGCATTTCGACGGCATGCCCAACAACGTCCAGCTGCCGCGCACGGGCTTCCTCGAGATGGCCAGCGCCCGCGTCCGCGAGCATGGCTGCTCGATCCGGATGGCGACGACCGCGGTCGATATCGAGCAGGACGACGCCGGCGTGACCGTCGAGTTCAGCGACGGATCGACCGGCCGCTACGATCTCGTCATCGGCTTCGACGGGATCAATTCGAGCATTCGGGGTTACCTGTTCGCCGACCGCTATGTCCCGGTGCGCAGCGGGGGCGTCGCCTGGCGCGCGCCGGTCCCTGCGCCGGAGACGCTGAAGGGGGCGCTTTTTTGCCATGGATTCGGCGGCAAAGTGGGCTTCGTGCCGCTGGCCGGCGGCATGATGTATGTGATCGTCACCCATTTCGAGGCCGGCCGCCCCCGCCATGACCGCGCGGCATTCCCGCAGATCATGCACCGGGTCGCGCGGGACATGATGGGCGATTCCCCGTTCATGGCGCAGGCGATCGACTCGCTGCTCACGGCCACCAACGTCGCCTACACGCCGCTGGATACGGTGATGGTCCCCTATCCCTGGTACCGCGGGCGGGTGATGATCATGGGCGATGCCGCGCATGCCATGACGCCCTATCTCGGATCGGGTGCGGCGATGGCGATCGAGGACGGCGTCGTCTTTGCCGAACTCCTGCAGAGCGGCGACTCGCTCTACGACGTGCAGACCCGGTTCATGGCCCGGCGGTTCCCGCGGGTGAAGACGATCTGGGATACTTCGCTCCAGATGATGCACGAGGAATTCGATTCCGCGACGCCCGAGGCGCTCGACCGGCGGCTCGCACATCTGGTGAACGAGGAGCCGGCCGCCCTCGATTACGTCCACCGCATTCTGGAAAGCCCTTACTGATGACCGACCAGCATTTCGCGAAGCTGTCCGTCGATGCGGCGGTCTCGACCGGCCCGATGCGGCAGCTTCAGGGCACGACGGGCATTCCCGTGCCCGCGCAAGGCGCGGAAAGCGTGCCCGACATTTCGGACGTATGGAAAGCATCGGCGCTGTCGCTCGTGCGCAGTTACGACTGGGTCTCGCGGCTCGACACCGTCGACAATCCGGCCAGCCTGTTTCCCGACTGGTCGGCCGATCCCGCCGATCCGGCGAGCTACAACTTTGCGGGTACGGACGCCTGGGTCCGGCAGACACGGGCGCTCGGCGCGGAAATCCTCTTCACGATCGCCAGCGAGATCCCGTCGAACAAGCAGCCGGCCCGCGACCTCGCGAAATACGAGCAGGTCGTGGAGAACATCGTCCGTCACTATGTCTGCGGGTGGGGCAATGGCTTCGACCGGGCGGTCAGCCATTGGGAGTTCGGCGATCAGCCCGATTTCGGCGCGCTGCACTTCGCCGGAACGCCAGAGCAGTTCTACGAGATGTATGCAGCCGCCTCGCGCGCGGTAAAGCGCGTCGATGCCGACCTGCGGTTCGGGGGGCCGTGCATCGCATTTCCGCTGAACGAGGGGCCGTATCGCGAAGGCTTGCTCGAGTTCATCAAGGACAGGTCGCTGCCTTTGGATTTCCTGTCCTGGATGTGGTACGGTGACAATTCGCGTGATCCGATGGACTTTCGCAGGATTGCATCAGAAGTCCGCGCGCTGCTCGACACTCATGGCTTCAGCAAGACCGAACTCGTGCTGTCCTATTGGAGCATGACCGGCATTCCGACCGCCAAGTTCACGGACCCGGACAACGCGGCGTTCATCGCGGCGGCGGCGGTCTACATGCAGGATTCGGCGGTCGACAAGGCGATCTTCTTCCGCGCCGATACGGGCGCCGACTTTCACTACAACTTTCGCGATCCGGCGGGGATCTTCGAAGCCGACGGTGGTGAGAACGCCAGAACCGGCGCCTTCCGCCTTATCGGTCAGACGCTGGCCGCGACGGAGCGCCTGGCGGTCACCGGCGGAGACGAAAACGGGTTCGCGGTGCTCGCCGGCCGCACCGCCGATCGTGACACGGTCCGCATCCTCATTGCCAATTATGCGATCCCCGCGCCCTATCTGATCGCCCGGGATCGCGACGTGTTCGAGTTTCAGGTGCCGATCGGCTCGGTGCGGACGGACATGTCACTCAATGTCCCGCCGCGACGAGTGGACGCCGTGAGCGCCGGGCATGCCGGCTATGCGCTGGAGGTCGGCGGTCTTCCCTGGGGCGACGGGCCGTACAGGGTCGTCCGCTACCGGGCGGACGCGGGGCACCGCGGCGAAAGAGTGGACGCCCACGAAGGCATAGGGTCTACCGTCAAGCTGACGGGAGACCTGCCCGCGCCGGGTGTGGAGATGATCGAGATCGTCCGCGGCACCTAGCGACGTTGCACGCCCGTTTTTATGATGCGGAAACGGCCAAGGTCCGCGGCTTGTCAAAACCGGAGTGAGGAGGTTCGATCCTTGCTTCGTCGATCCGAGACGTAGCTCTGGCCGTTCTCTTCCGCTCGCACGATGTCGAACAGGCCAAAAGTTGCGAGCGCCGTAATTTCTGGGGTTGATCGGTGCCTGCCGCTTGACAGCGTTTCCGGCCGCACCGAGCGGCGCCCAGCCATCTTCGCCCGCCGTCGCCTGCACGGCGCCCCTCAGGACAGCGACAAGCTTCGCATCCTGGCTGAGCGGCTTGGCGGGCTTCGGTTCGCCAGAGTCGGTCCGGGCGGGCTTTGCCGTGGGCGGCGACGCGGGCTCGGCCTTGTCAACCGGATTGTCCTCCTCGCCCAGCCGATCAAGATACAGGAAGGTCGTGCACGCATTGACGAAGGGATCCGGCATCTTGCGCTCGCCCAAACCGTACACGTCATGCCCGCTCGCGCAAAGCTGCATCACCAGCGGCGTGAAGTCCGCATCGCTCGACGCGATGCAGAACGCGTCCAGCTTCTGAGTGTAGTTCCGCTGCTTCGGGCAGCGGTCATTCCGGGTTCCACCCTTAAGAGACCTTCGCGCTGGCCTGGCGCATTCTGAACGAACGGCTGATTGCGCAGCCGCATAGCTGCCGTTCCGCTTTCCCTAGTAGGCGCTCGTGCCACCGTGCCGGTTCTTGAACGAGCGGCCGCCTTCCGACGATCGTGGCCCGAAAGCGGACGGGCCGCTTCCCACCCTTAGATCAAAAACCTTTTGGGCATTCATTTCGACAGCCCCAAACGGATAAGGCTTCGGGGATAATCATTCCCCAATTGACCGGGGGATGGTCAATCGAGGCCAATGTCCATCGCGGATCGAAGAAAAACTGGGCCCAGAAGGCCGGACTCGACCATGGCCTCGGCACGCCGATAGAGCGTCCACGGCGCTAAGGTGACACGCCCGCCGGGCGGCTTTGGCTGCTGCCGGCGATACCAGTCGGGCAGTTCGACGACGCGCCGCGCCGGGTGCGCAACACGCGCACCGTCCGCCGCAATCGTCTGGCCCATCGACCAATCGGCATCGCGAAACACGCCTTCCTCGGGCAGCGCGGCGTCGGCGATCATGCGGTTGGTCCAGAGATTTGCGACGCGCACCTCAATCGCATTCGTGCCGGGCCGCAGCGCATCGGTGATGTCGAGGCGGTAGGGCGGCTTCCACGCCACACCCACTTCCCGCCCGTTGACGAGGACGCGCGCGACGACCGCCACCCGGCCGAGATCTAGGAACAGCCGGCGTCCGGATGCGAAGGACGAGGACGGCAGCGTAAGGCCCCGGCGATAGATCGCGGTGCCCGAAAAAGCGCGGACGCGGGGATCGGACGCACGGCGGAGCGAGCCGAGCCGCCCGTTATCGATCGTCGGCAGCGACTGTTCCGGCCCGTCGAACGCGATCCGCCAGGTGCCGTCGAGCGGGATCGGGGCGGGCACCCTCGCGGTCAAGGGTCGCCCGTCGATCGCATAGCTGCCGCTTTCCCATACCCGCACCGTCCGGTCGGCGGTCAGCGTCAGCTCGATGGGCGGGGGAACGTCGGGCGGAGGCAGCGGCCGGCGCGCCATTGCCGCGATCGCATCGGCCGCCAGCGCCCCGGCGCGTCGCTCGAGTCGGGTCTGCTCGCCTTCGAAATGATAGGTGATGCCAGACGCTACCGAAGGGGCTGCGCCGCCGGCGAAGACGCGGCGGCCACTGCGCTCCCCGCTGCACGCGCGCTTGCCGTCGAGGAACAGGCTGGGCGTCCCGCGATCATAGACGAGCGTGATGTGCGTCCACCCGGCGATCGGCCGGTTGCACACGATGACCGGCGCGACCGCATCGGGGCCGCTCCGCTCGACGACGATCGCGCCGTTGCGGCCGAGCGCGATCCCCGCCACCGCCGTGCCCGCCCCGTACAGATCGCGGCCCGAGCGGGCGTCGACGAGGTAGCTGAGCCCCATCTCGTCGAAGCGCCCGCCCGTCGCCTGCTCGGGCCATCGCGCGATATCGACATCGGGGCTGGCCCAGAGCGACAGGGTGAAGCTGTCGGCGATCGGGGCCGCACCGGCGCTTGGCGCGTCGAGGTCGGCGAGCGCGGCGGTGCCTCGCGACAGGCGATGCGCGGACTGCGCCGTGCCGCCCGCCGGATCGAGCATGACGAAAACCGCGCCAGCCGGATCCAGGTCGAAACGGACGCGCGTGCGCCGCGCGTCGCTATCGAACAACAGTGCGTCACGGACGCTGCCGTCCTCGGCCTGCCAGAATTGCGGCCGGGCATGGCCGACGCGAAAGCTGCACGTCACCGCCTCAGCCCGGCGGCGGCGGTTGGCGATGAAATAGAGGTGCCGTGCGCCGACGACTCGGTGCGACCAGACGACCTGGCCGTCGGCGGCGGCGGTTCGGCAATCCGCGTCGGGGGCAAGGCCGATCGTCTGCGCCGCCGCCGCGATAGAGGTTGCGCGGGCAACCGGCCGCGCGGCATCGACCGCCGCTCCGATCCGCTGCGCCGGCACCTCGCCCACCAGGACCATCCCCGCCGCGACCAGCGCCTGGAGGCGCGTAGCCAGCGCCGGCGTCAGCGCGCCAAGTCCCTTGGGCAACACAAGCATCCGATACCGACCGCCCGCCGGAAGCACGATCTCGCCCCTCTCCACCCGTGCCTCGGCCAGGGTGCGCGCGTCGATCAGGTCGTAGCGATAGCCGGGCGGGATCACTGGCTCGAAATATTGCCCCATGCGCGGGCTGGCATCGGGTGACACGTCGGGGCGGACATGCTCGCTCTGGTTGGGGCTGTCCTCGCCGACAAAATAGAGGATGTCGGCGACGTCGCGGCCCTGTCGCAACAGATATTGCGACCGCGCCAGATAGTCGGTCCATGGCCGCGCCATCGAGAACCACGTATTCGACGCTTCGAAATTGAAGCCCCACGGCCCCATCGTCATGCCCGGCACCGCGCGCGGATTGGGCTGATGCACCGATCGGTGAAAGATGAGCTGGTTCACGCCTTGCGCGAACATCAGGTCGCCGACCGGCTTCAGCGCATAGGGATAGTCGAGCCAGCGGCTGGTCTCGATCCGGCCGGTGAACGCCTCTGCCGCGACGATCGGCTTGCCGCGGATATGCGCGGCGGAGGCGACCATCCGCGGCGTCCGCTCGTCGCCCCAGGGCGCGCGCGTCCAGAACTCGGTCATCGGCACATCGGCATCGCCGCTGACGCGCAGCGCATCGAACGGGCCGGGACCATAGCCCTCGACATAGAGCTTCAGCCCCGCGGCGTTCGCTCGCGCGCGCATCCGGCCGTAGTAATTCTCGGCCATCATCTCGGCCAGGGTGCGGCGATAGTCGAACAGGAATCGGTCGGACGCCGCCGGACTGCCGACGATGCGCCCGGTCAGCGCGGGCAGGAAACGCGTCAGGTCCGCTCCCGTCCGTGCGCGATAGGCGGCGGGGACACCCGGCGACCAGTTCTGTAGCCCCGCTTCGTAGCTGTCGATCTCGACCTTGTCGAAGCTGCGGCCGACATACGCGCGGGCCGCGGCGATCAGGCGGCCGATGCTGTGGTCGAACTGGAAATCGACCGCGGCGGGGTCGAGCTTGTCAACCTCCAGCCCCCGGCCCGAGGCTGAGGCGGAGACGTTCAGATGCCCCGTCGTCGTCCGCCCCAGCCGCAGCACCGTCCAGCGCCCCGGCGGCGGGCGCCAGTCGAGCCGCCCCGCGGCATCGACGCGGTCGGTCAGGTCGACGATCGTCGCCGGGTCGATCACCCCCGCCCCGCCCCGCTCGTCGTCCGAATAGGCGCCCGGCAGCGGCGGCACGTGGACCGCGTGCCCGCCCTTTGCCGGCCAGTCGGCGATGCGGGGAGCGGCGTGGAGGAACACCTCCGCCAGCGGCACCGCGCGGTCGGGGACGATGCGGAAGAAGCGTGCCGTCGTGGCGGGCAGGTCGAGCGCGCCCGGCGCCTCGATCCCGCGGAGCGCCTTGATCGCGAGCTTCACCGTGCTCACTGGCCGCCACGCCGCGCCATCGTCGGATGCCTCGACCGTCGCCGAAAAGGCCACCGCGTCGACGCCGCCATAGAGCGTCAGGCTGCGCGCGGCATAGGCACCGCGCATCTCGACCACCAGCGGCCGGTCGGGGGCGATCGTCGTCACGGTGGTCAGGTCGCGATCCATCAGTCGCCGCGGATCGACCGCGTCGTCCTCCACGCGCATCGCCGCCACCGCGTCGGTGAAGGTCGCATCGTCGCCCGGCCCCGCCGGATAGGCGAACACCGCCACGTCGCGGTAATAGCCCATCTTGGCATAGGGACGGGCCAGTGAGATCGGCCCCTTGGCGCGCCCCTCGACGCGCATCTCTGTCCAGACGAGCTGCTGCATCGAGCGCTCGGGGGTGATCCACGGCCCGCCCGACGACGACCAGCCGGGCGCATTGTGGACGCCGACCTTCATCCCCAGCGTCTCGGCCCGTGCCATCAGGTGGGTCATGAGCTCGAGCCACTTCGGGCTCAGATAATCGACCGGCCCGCGCGGCACGTCGTCGCTGCCGTCGAAGACGAGGACGCCGCCGATCCCCTGCGCGTGCAGCGCGGCAAGATCGGCATCGATCCCTTCGCGCGTCACGTTGCCGTTCATCCAGAAATAGAAGCTGTGCGGCCGCGCGTCCGCCGGCGGGTCGCGAAACGTCGCCGGGTCCGGCCCCTCCTGCGCAGCCGCGGGCGCGGCCAGCAGCAGCACCGCGGCGGTCAGCGCCCGCATCGGCTCAGTGCGCCGCGGCGTGCGCGGCTTCGAGCCGGTCGAGAATGGTGCCGAGCTCGCGCAGATCCTCCGCGTCCATCGCCGGCCCCGGCGCGCGGGTATAGGTCGAGGCGATCAGCCCGCGCCGCCGCAGCACTTCCTTGGTAAGGCGCCAGCGAAAGATCGCCTGAACCATCAGGATCGGCAACAGCGCCTCGTAGAGCCGCCGCACTTCGTCCGCATCGCCGCGGCGGTGCGCGGCCATCAGCGCGACATGTACCTCCGGCGTCTCGGCCGCGGGCATGCTGCCGATCGCGCCGCGATTGAGCTCGTCGACCAGATAGCGCCCCCCCGCCCCGCCGAACACGCCGGCCAGATGCGGCGGCGCGCTCGCCCGGATCGCGGCGATGCGCTGGCCGCAGGGCATCGTCTCTTCCTTGACCCAGCGTATCGCGGGCGACGCGGCAACCAGCGCCCCCACCTGCCCCGCATCAAGGCCGAGGCCCATCGGCGCGGGTGCGTTCTGAAGGAGGATGGGCAGGCCCCCCGCCTCGCCCAGTTCGCGATAGAAGCCCGCCAGCGCGTCGAGGTCTCCGCCGGTGCGGCGCGGGGTCAGCGTCATCGCCGCCACCGCCCCCGCCTCTCGCCCGGCCTGCGCCAGCCGGATGGCGGCGCCAGCATCGTCGGTGCTCGCGCCGACCACGAAGCGGGTGCGCCCGCCGATTCGCTCGCCGACGAAGTGCGTGAGCGCCAGCCGCTCGTCCAGCGTCAGCATGTCGTATTCGCTGGCGAGGCCGGGGAAGACGACCCCGTCCGCGCCCGCGTCGATCACATAATCGATGACGGCGGCCAGTCCCGTCTCGTCCGGCCGACCGGCATCATCGAAGATCATCGGCAGGACGGGAAAGACGCCCGCAATCGTTTCGTTCGGCATGGTTCGCGCTTTCGTTCGGTTGCGTCGGGCGTCAGAACTTGGCGTTGAAGCCGAACGAGAAGCGCCGTCCCTGGATCGCGTAGAGCGAGGTCGCCTCAGGCGATTCGGTGTATTTCTGCTGCTCCTGATTGGTCAGGTTGGCCGCATCCGCGAACAGCGTGAAATTGCCGAACTCGTACCGGACCGAGGCGTCAAGCGAGCGATAGGGCGCGAAATAGATCGCCGTCGCGCCGGGGCCCACGCTGTCGAAATACTTGTCGCGATAGTTGTAGGCGACACGCGCGCCGAAGCCCCATTTCTCGAAATAGCCGACGAGGTTGTAGTTGACCTTCGACAGCCCCTCGAGCGGGAGGGCATTGCCGACGCGATCCTTGAGCGAGGTCGAGCTGTCGATGTACGAGAAGTTGGCAACCACGCCGAACCCGTCGAGCGGCGAGGGCAGGAAGAAGAACGGGGTCTGGAACAGCACCTCGACCCCCTTCACCTTGCCGCCGACGCCGTTGTACGGCCGGGTGATGAGGAAGCCCTGGCCGAGGGGATCGGGCGCCACCTCGCCCGGCGGGATCTCGTACGCCGCCTGGCGGAAGACGAAGGTCTTGATGTCCTTGTAGAAGGCGCCGACGGTCAACGCCGCGCCGGGCGCGAAATACCATTCTGCAGAGGCGTCGAACTGGTCCGCGCGGATCGGCTCCAGCCGCGGATTGCCCGCCGATCCGTTGAACGGCGACAAACGGTTGAGCGCGAGGTTCGGCGACAGGTCGATCGTATCGGGCAGGCCCAGCACCTTGGCCGCGCCGACACGCAGTTGCAGCCGGTCGGTCACCTCCAGCTTCACGACCGCGCTAGGCAGCCAGTCGATGAAGCGGGTGCCCGAGTTGAGCGGGTCGATGGTCCCGTTGGCGCGCCGGATCGACCCGGCCGCATCACGCTCCGTATCGGTGTAGCGGACGCCGATATTGCCCGTGACCGGCATCGAGCCGAGGTCGGTCCCGAAATTGACCTTGAGATAGGCCGCCATCGTCTTTTCGCTGATGACGAAGCTTTGCAACGGGTCGATCGTGCGTGGGCCGCAGGCAGCGGTCGAGGCGATCGCCTCGCACGCGAACTCGGACCCGGTGCCATAGGGGTTGGCGCCGATATAGCGCGTGACGAAATCCGACGCCTGTCCATTCAGCAGCCCGCCGAAATCGCGGACGCCGTAGAGCGCAGAATTGCCCGCACTCGCCAGATAGGTGTTGGCCGCCGAATTGCCGGCAAAGGCGATCTGGCGAAAGATCGAGTCGCGCTCAGCGGTCAGCGCCGCATAGCGTAGCCCCATGTCTACCGCCGAGACGAAGCCGTCCGCGGGCTTGAACTTGAAGTCGACGCGGCCCGCGGTTTCGCGCGCATGAGTGGCGATGAAATTGTCGAACACGTTCGAATAGCGGAACTGCGCCGGGTTGGTGAGGTCGAGCCCGGTGGGTGCATTCACGCTCGGCACGCCGCCGTCGTTCAGGTCAAAGGCGAAGTCGTATCTGGCGAGCGAGGTCAGCCGCACGAACGCCTGGCGGGAGTCGAGCGTGGCGTCCGAATAGTTGAACTCGGGCCGCACGCTGAACCGCTCGTCGTCGGTGCTCCATTTGAGACCGATCGCGCCGCTCACCGTGTCGCTCTTGACGTTGAGCACCTCGGCATTTGTCTGCGCATTCTGGCGGATCGTGCCGGCCGACAGGATTTCGGCTGGCGAGAGCGTATAGGCCAGGTAGTCGGCGGCATTGGTGCTGAGCGGGATCGAGAACCAGTCGCGGTTCCGGTCGGTCGTCAGGTGCGAGTACACAACGTCGCCATAAAGCTCGAGCGACGGGGTGGGGCGCCACTGAAACGCGGCGTTGCCGCCGATCTGCTCGCGCGTCTCGCGCAGGTTCTGGAACCGCAGGTCGGCGATGTAGAGGCCGGGCACGCCGTCGCCGTTGGGATCGTTGGCACGCGGGTTGGCGGCGGTGTTGAACTGCGCGGTCAGCGGCGTGTAGCCGATGAACGAGTTGAACGACTGGTCGGTGATGGGCTTGCGCGAGTAGGTGACGTTGAGGAGCACGCCGAACGTCTTGTCGGCGAAGCTGTCCGAATAGAGCGCCGAAGCATCATAGCCCCAGCGATCGGCCTGGTCGGCATAGACACCCGACCCCGACACCGCGATGATGCGATCGCCGGTGTCGAGCGGCTTGCGGGTAATGACGTCGACGGTACCGCTCAGCGACCCGTCGGCGCGGTCGGCGCCCTGCAGCTTGACGACGTCGAGCCGGCTGATGAGCTCGGCCGGGAGGAGCGACAGCGGGCCATAGTCCGAATCCGCGACCGCATCGGCATTGCGCCCACGCCCGCTCGGATTGACCAGCGTGCGGCCGTTCACCTCGGTCCGGTTCTGGCGAAGGCCGCGGATCGACACGCTGGTGCCGACGCCGAGCGCACGGCGGATCTGGACGCCCGACACGCGCTGGAGCGATTCGGCGATGGTCGTATCGGGCAGTTTGGCGACATCGGTGGCGACGACCGAGTCGATGATCTCGCTGCTGGTGCGCTTCACCTCGAGCCCACGCTCGAGGCTGCTGCGGATGCCGGTGACAACGATGTCTTGCGCCGCCTCGTCGGCTGCCTGTTCGGCGGCGGCGGGATCGGACGGCACTGCGGGGGCCATGTCCTGTGCCCATGCCGGTGCCGTCATCAGCGCAAGCGCACACACCCCTGCCTTCAGCAGATTCTGCTTCACGACCATCCTCCCCAATATCGTTCGTTGGCCATATTAATGTTGCACAGTTAGATACACGTCAAGTGGATTTTGAACGATTTTTCGTAGACGAAAGCGAACTGCCGCTCCGACTGTCGAATTTGCGTTGCTATAGATTTGGTCCGAATGACCTTTTCGAACGCAGGGTTGAGGCTGCACCGCGCATTTTTACCGCGGCACAAGCGCTTGCCTCAGCCGGCATCGGGGACCGCTTCTACCGGCTCGGACGGTGTTCGTTACGCGGCCTCGCTCCGCACGCCGATCCGGCCGGCACCCGTTGAAGCGACGGCGATTGCGTCGCGGTTCCAGTCGATCCCCAGCCCCGGGGCATCGCTCGGCACCGCGCGGCCAGCCTCGATCCGCATGCCGCCGTTGGTGATCGCCGCGAGCTGCGGGATATACTCGACCCAGCGCGCATTGGGCACCGCGGCGGCAAGCGACACGTGCGCTTCCATCAGGAAATGCGGGCACACGGGAATGTTATAGGCCTCGGCCAGGTGCGCGACCTTGAGCCAGGGGGTGATCCCGCCGATCCGCGCCACGTCGACCTGCACGATCGAGCAGGCGCCGCGCTGAAGATAATCGCGAAAGTGCGACAGGCTGTAGAGGCTCTCGCCCACCGCGATCGGGATCGTCGTCGACCGGGCGAGCCGGACATGCCCCTCGACATCGTCGGCCGGCAGCGGCTCTTCCAGCCAGCCGATGCCGATCGGGGCATAGGCAGCGGCGCGGCGGATCGCCTCGTCCACGGTCCATGCCTGATTGGCATCGGTGAAGAGCTCGAACCCCGGCCCCACCGCCGCGCGTACCGCCGACAGCCGAGCCACATCCTCGCACAGCGGACGACCCACCTTGATCTTGGCGCCGGCGAATCCCTTTGCCTGTGCCGCCAGCGCGTCGGCGACCAGCGCCTCGGTCTCCAGATGCAGCCAGCCGCCCTCGGTCGTGTAGAGCGGCAGCGACGCCTGCGCCCCGCCGGCCATGCGGTGAAGCGGCAGCCCCGCCCGTCGACAGCGCAGGTCCCAGAGCGCCGTGTCGATCGCCGCCATTGCGAGCGCGGTGATCGCACCGACGCTGGTCGCATGCGTGGCCATCAGCATCGCGCGCCAGATCGCCTCGACCCCCTCGGCCTCTCGATCCAGCAAGATTGGCGCGAGCGTCCGCTCGATCAGCGCCATCACCGACGGACCGCCGGTGCCGATCGTGTAGCTATAGCCGGTTCCGACCGCGCCGTCGCTGTCGGTAATCCGCACGATCGGCGTTTCCTGACTGACGAAGCTCTGGATCGCGTCGGTGCGCACCGTCGCGGGTCGCAGGTCGACCATCTGCCACTCGACTTCGACGATCCTTGCCATACACACCCCCCTCAATATCTCATATGTGCATTATATTTCACATGCGATATTACGCGACAAGGCTGGCGCCAAACATTGCGACCGGCACACCGCACGTGTCCGTGCGATATTCCAGGATCGAGCCAGCCAAACCGTAGTCGTCCGACCCGCGATCGAGCCCGATCGAGGCGGTTGTCACGAACAGGCGGTCCAGGGCCGGCCCTCCGAACGCGACGCTGGTCGCTCGGCGACACGGCGTATCGATCCAGCCGAGCAGGTCGCCGCCCGGCGACAGCACCGCGATCCCCGCCCCGTCCCACATCGCGCACCACAGCCGCCCCTCGGCATCGACCGCCATACCGTCGGGTTTGCCGCGGCGTCCGTCGAACCGGTGCAGCAGCGTCCGCTCGCCCAGCGCCCCCGCCACGGGGTCGAACGCACAGGTGTAGAGCGCATGCGGCACCGTATCGATCAGGTAAAAGACGCGTCCGCACGGGCTCCATCCCATGCCGTTCGGCACGTCGAAGCCCGTGGCCATCTGGGTAACCGCGCCCGATGCCTCGACCCGGAACAGCGCGCCGCCGCCATTGCCGCCGTCGCTGGCGCGCGTGCCGACCCAGAAGCGGCCGGCGGCATCGCACTTGCCGTCGTTGAAATGGATGCCGCGCATGTTGGGCGACGGCAGCGGCACGGGCGCCCCGCCCGGTGCATGGACGTGCAGCCCGCTCGCCAGCGCGACCACCGCCCGCCCGTCCGCGCCGATCGCCGCCGATCCGATCTTGGCGGGCATGGGCACGCGCGCCACTGTGCCGCTGGCGGGATCGAGGTGGTTGAGGCTAGGCTCGACGATATCGACATAGGCAAGCCGCCGCTCGTCCGCGATCCAGACCGGCCCTTCCGCCAGTTGGGCGCCGACCCGCCAGCGGCCGACCAAAGTAGCTTTCGGCATCATCGGCAAATCTTTCTGTTGCTATAAACGACACATTGCTCGATACCCCGGATCGGGAAGGATGCGCAACGGCAAGCGCACCTACGGGAGAGGCAATGCACGTCGTCACGAGATATCGCTGGGTGATCGTCGCGATGCTCGCGCTGGCGGGGCTGCTCAATTACGTCGACCGTCAGACGCTGTCGCTGATGGCGGGCACGGTGCAAGCCGACCTGTCGATCGACGACATGGGCTATGCGACGCTCGTCAACGCCTTTCTCGTCGCCTACACCGCGGGCGGCGTCCTGTCGGCGTTCCTGGTCGACCGGATGGGCGGGCGGCGCGCGATGATGCTGTTCGTCGGCTGGTGGTCGCTGGCGAGCGCCGCCTCGGGGCTTGCCGCCAATCTCTGGCAGCTTGCCGCCTCGCGCTTTGCGATGGGGATCGCCGAGGCGGGTGGCTGGGTCGCCTCGCCCAAGCTGGTGCGCGAATGGTTCCCCGCGCGCGAGCATGCGCTGGCGATCGGGCTGTATTCGGCCGCCGCGCATGTCGGTGCGGCGCTGTCGCCGATTGCGATCACGACGCTGCTGCTGACGGTCGGCTGGCGATGGACCTTTGCGGTGACGGGGATGCTGGGCGCGGCGTGGTTCGTCGCCTGGCTGCTCCTCTATCCCGCCGAGCGGCGCGGCGGCCTACCCGCGCCTGTGACCGCGCAGGCGACCGCCGTGCGCGAACAGGGACTGGGTGGCTGGCTCGCGGTGATGCGCACGCGCGGCGTGTGGCTGGTCGCCGCGGCCAATTCGCTCACCAATCCGGTATGGTTCTTCTACCTCTTCTGGTTTCCCAAATACCTGACCGAGGAGCGCGGGCTGTCGGTCGCCGAAATGGGCCGGACGAGCTGGATCGTCTATGCCGCGGCGGGTTTCGGCTCGATGCTGGGCGGTGTCATCTCGGGTGAGCTCGTGCGGCGGGGGATGCGGGCCAAGTCCGCGCGCGTCGCGACGATGGCGGGGATCGCGGTCATCGCGCCGATCGGCGCGCTCAACACGCTCGACCCCGCGGTGCCCGTCAGCCTCGCGCTCGGTGCAGTCGTCGCCGCCTGCCATACCGCATGGGTGACGAACCAGACCGCGCTGTTCGTCGACCTCTATCCGGCGCGGCACATCGGCAAGGCGTTCGGGGTCAACAGCCTCGTCACCGGGCTGGTCACGATCGGCTCGACCTATCTGGTCGGTGCGCTGGTCGCGACGATCACCTATCGGCCGATGTTCCTCGTCATCGCGATCGCCTATCCGCTCGGCGTCCTCGCCGCGTGGCTGGCGGTGCGCCAACCCTCGATGGCCGAGCGGGAGGCGGCGGCGTGAGCGCGTTCATCGCCGCCGAATGGGGCACCGCCGCCATCGCCGCACGGCTGATCGCCGCCGACGGCACGCTTCTCGATACCGTGCGCGAGAGCGTCCGCCTCGCCGACCTCGACCCGCGGCAGCAAATCGAGCGGCTGCGCGCCTTTCGCGCCAGCTGGCCGGCGGCGCACGGTCCGATCCTGCTGGCCGGGATGATCGGCTCGCCGATGGGGCTTGCGACGGTCGAACAATGGCCCTGCCCCGCCGATCCGGCCGCGATCGGCCGCGCGGCGCGGCAGGTGTCGGTCGAGGGGCTGGACCTCGCGATCCTGCCCGGCCTCTCGTCCGCGTCCCCCGATGGCGCGCGCGACGTGCTGCGCGGCGAGGAGGTCGCCGCCGCCGGCCTGATCGCAGGCGGCGGCAACCTCGCGCGGCGGCTCGTGTCGGTGCCCGGCATGCACGGCAAATGGCTGACGATCGCAGATGGCCGGATCGAGCATTTCCATACCGCGATGACAGTCGAGCTCTACCGCGCGCTCGCCGATCGCAGCATCCTCGGCCCGCTGATGCAGGCGCCCGGCGACGACGGTCCCGCCTTCCGCGCCGGCGTCGATCGGGGGGCAGCGGGCGGCGCGCTGGCGCGGCTGCTGTTCGGCGTGCGCGCGGCGGTGCTGGCGGGCACGCTTGCCGAGCGCGAGGCCGCCTCGCACCTCTGGGGCATCCTGATCGGCGCGGACGTGGCCGACGCGCTGGCGGGCGCCCGCGACCTGCCCCATCACGTCGCCGGCGCGACCGAAGTGGCGCCGCTGTTCCACGCCGCGCTCGCGCATCTGGGCGTGGCGGCGGTGCTGGAGGACGGCGACGCGCTGGCCGCGGAGGGCTTCGCGCATCTGAGGACGGCGATGACACGGGAGTTGGCGGCATGACCGGTCGGATCGAGGGACATCGGGCGGTCGTGACCGGCGCGGCCGGCGGCATCGGCGGCGCGATCGTTCGCCGCTTCATGGCCGAGGGCGCGCGCGTCGCCGCGCTCGACCTCTTCGAACCGGGCGAGGGCGACCTGCGCCTGGCCTGCGACCTCGGCAGTGATGACAGCGTCGTGCAGGCGGCCGCCGCGATCGCCACCGCAGGGATCGAGCCCACCATCGTCGTCCACGCCGCCGCGATCGGCAGCGGCGGGCCGACGCTGGCGATGGAGAGCGATTTCCTCGCACAGATGATGAACGTCAATGTGGGCGGCGCGATGCGCCTCGCCCGCGCCTTCGCCCCGGCGATGCAGGCGCGGGGAGCGGGCGCGTTCGTGTTCGTCTCGTCGATCAACTCGGCCTTCGCGACACCCGGCCTTGCCGCCTACGCCGCGTCGAAGGCCGCGCTCGACAGCCTGGCGCAAACGCTCGCGCTCGAATTCGCGCCCGATGGCGTGCGGGTAAACGTGGTGCGCCCCGCTTCGATCGACACGCCGCTGCTGCGTCGCGGGATTGACGCGAGCCCCGACCCGGCCGAGGCGATACGGCGGAACATCGCCCGCCACCCGCTCGGCCGCTGGGGCACCGCCGAGGAAGTCGCCTCGCTCGCGCTGTTCCTCTGCTCGGACGAGGCCGGATGGATCACCGGCGCCGATTATCTGATCGACGGCGGCGCTTCGATCGCGCGCCGCTGACCTTTCCTACAGGAGACCCAAACGTGACCGACGACGGCCGGATCAAGGGGATCGAGACCTTCTCGGTCACGATCCCCCAGGAAGCGACCTATCTAGGCGAGCTGCGCCCCGACGAGGCGGTGAACGCGGCGGGCTATTTCGTCCGGCGCGGCAATCGGACGATCTATCCGGCCCAGATGCGATCGGCGGTGGTGCGCGTCACGCTCGACAACGGGATGGAGGGATGGGGCGAGACCTATGGCCTCGTCGCGCCGGGGGCGATCCATGCGCTCGTCAGCGACATCATCGCGCCGATCGTCGCCGGCCGCTCCCCGTTCGAGGTACAGGCGATCTGGGAGGATCTCTACGACCTGATGCGTGTGCGCGGCTATACCGGCGGCTTCTGGCTCGATGCGCTCGCGGCGGTCGACATCGCGCTGTGGGACCTGATGGGCAAACTCACCGGCCGGCCGCTCCACGACCTGCTCGGCGGGCGGCACCGCGATCGCATCCCCGCCTATGTCTCCGGCCTGCCGGCAAAGGGCGTTGAGGCGAAGGTCGAGCTTGCCCGCCGTTTCGTCGACAGGGGATACCGGGCGGTCAAGATCGCCGCCTCGGTCAGCTATGACGGGGTGGAGCGCGAGATCGCGGCCCTGCGCGAAGGACTCGGTCCCGAGATCGCGATCATGCTCGACTGCCATTGGATGTATTCCCCGGCCGAGGCGATCGCGCTGCTCCGCCGCCTTGCCCCCTACGACCTTCATTTCTTCGAGGCGCCGTGCAAGCCGGAGGATGTGGCGGGGATCGCCGACATCGCCGCGCACGCCTCCGTCCCGATCGCCGCGGGCGAGGAGTGGCGCACCGTCTACGACGCGCGCGCGCGGCTGGAAACGCGCGGCGTGTCGATCGTCCAGACCGAGATGGGGCATACCGGCATCACCCAGTTCATGCGCATCGCGCATCTGGCGCAGGCGTTCCATGCCAAGGTCGTGCCGCACGCGACGATCGGCACGGGCATCTTCGCCGCCGCGAGCCTGCATGCCTCATCGACGGTGCTGGCGCTGCCGTGGCACGAATATCAGCACAGCATCTTTCACACCGCTGCGACGCTGATGAACGGACGGCTGGAGTGCGCCGAGGGCCATTTCAGCCTGCCCGAGGGGCCTGGCTTGGGCGTCGAGCCGGGACCGCTGTTCTGGGAGAATGCGCGACTTCTGGGTTAAGCGGTCAGACGGCGACGCGATAGTCGAGCGCGGGGTCGCGGGGCGCGGTCTCCTCCCCTCGCTCGGCCGCGGCGAGGCCGATCTGCTCGGCGGCGCGGTGCAATTGGTCGAGCATCTGCGGCATCGCCGCCTCCGGGATCCAGCCCGAAAAGCCGATCGCGGCATAGGCGGTCTGGCCGACGGTGATCGCGACGGTATGCTGCTCGGGCTCGTCATGCACCTTCAGCCGGACGAAGCCCTGTTCGCGGATCGCCGCCAGCGCGTCGGTCAGTGCCGAAAGGCTGGCATAGCCGGGAATATCCTCGCCCTCATAGATTTCGGCGACTTCCTCGTCGGTGATCGCCGCAAGCAGCACCATGCCGATGCCGCCGCGCGTGGCGGGATAGAGGCCGATACGCCCCAGCGCGTCGGTCGCGGGCATGTTGGGCGGCGCGTGGAACAGGTAGCTCACATTGTCGCGCCAGCGCACGCCCATCGCCACCGTATGGCCAAAATGGCGAAGCCCCTCGAGCGCGGGGAGCGCCCGGCGGAGCAGGCCCGAGGCGAACAGGCTCTGCGCCGCAAGCACCGTCATGCCGGAGCCAGCGCGATACTTGCGATCGGGCGTCTGGCGCGCGATGCCGAGATAGCTGAGCGTCTTGAGCAGCCGGTTGACGCGCGTCGTCTCCAGCCCGACGCGACGGGCCAGTTCGCGGCAGCCGACCGGATTGGTCGAGATCGCCAGCGCCTGGAGCACGGTGATGCCGTCGATCAGGCTCTGATTGGGCTGCGCGCCCGCACGGGCGCCGCTGCCGCGGCGGACCGGGGACGATGATGTTTCAGAGTCAGATACAGCCATCGCCAAAAGCGTAGCCGCCCGCTTCCCTTGCGTCCACGCGCAAAAACGGGCCGTGCCGCGCGCTAGACGGGTAGCGCGCGCCACGCGGCGACGAACGCCTCGGCCCGCGCGCGCGTGTCGGCGGGGGCGTCACCCGGCCGATACAGCGCCGAGCCGAGGCCGAAGCCCGCCGCGCCCGCCGCGCGCCATTCGGCCATGCCCGCGGACGTGATCCCCCCGACCGGAAGCACGCGCGTTCCGACGGGCAGGACCGCCCGCACCGCCTTCAGCACCGCGGGTCGCGACGCCTCTGCCGGGAACAGCTTCACCGCCGCGGCGCCGGCATCGAGCGAGGCAAACATCTCGGTCGGCGTGGCCACCCCCGGCAGGGCGGGCAGCCCGCGCGCCGCGGCAGCCGTCAGCACCGAGCGATCGGTGTTCGGTGAGACGATCAGCGTTCCGCCCGCATCGGCCACCGCCGCCACGTGGCCCTCGGACAGCACGGTGCCCGCGCCGATCGTCGCCACGTCGCCGAACCGATCGGCAAGCGCCGCGATGCTCGCCAGCGGGTCGGGCGAATTGAGCGGCACCTCGATCAGCGTGAACCCCGCCGCGACCAGCGCCGCGCCGGTCTCCACCGCCCCCTCGGGCCGCAGCCCACGCAGGATCGCGACCAGCGGCAGCCGCGCGAATGCCGTCTCGAACCGCGCCATCGCCGTCATCGCAATTGCTCCCACAATGCCCATGCACCGCTCGCGAACGCCGCCTCGGCATCGACTGCCGCGACGTGCCGACCGAGCAATGCGATCGCCGCCCCGTAGAACTGTGCGAGATCACCGCCGGCGATCAGGTGAACGATCGCGGCGTCGGTCTCCGCCAGCCGCCCCGCAACCTCCGCCCCGATCAACAGGCCGCTCAGATAAGACCGGCCCGACCGGACCGCTTCGGCATCGCCCAGCACTGCGCGCGCGCGCACCCCGAACAGGCTGCGCGGCAGGTCCCGCCCCGCCCCCTCGACCACCCCGGCTCGGAACGCCGCATCGCAATCGGCCGCCTCGCGCAGCGTGGGCGCCAGCGTCCCGTGCCGGGTGAGCAGCGCGAACAGCTCGCCGGTCATCGCGCTAGCGAAGCCGATGATGCGCCCGCCGGAAAGCTGCACCCATTTGGAGTGCGTGCCGGGCTGACAGGCGAGTGCGTCGGCGGGCATCAGTCCTGCGCCAAGCGCGCCGAGCACCAGCACCTCCTCGCCGCGCATCACGTCAGACCGATCGCCGCGGTCACACAGGCCGGGGCTGATCAGCGTGCGTGCATCGACCCGCAATGTTCCTGCCGCCAAGTCGGTGATCGATCCAGGCAGCGCGACATAAGGCACCTCTCGCCAGCCGATCGTCGATCCGATCATGCCGGTGAGGAGTAGCGGCACGCCGGACCCGAACCGATGGCGCAGCGCGGCGATCTCCCGCTCGAAATCCGGGCTCGCCGCGACACCGCCCACGTCGCGCGTGACCGACACCACGGCGCCGTCCGCCATCTCGAAGATACGCCGGTTTGTGGTCCCCCAGTCGACCGCGATCAGCCGATCGGCCATTTGATATTCTCCGGCGATCGCCCAGTGACGGTTGTTTTCAACTGATGTCGCGAATAGAGCAACATCTATTCCGCCGTCAAGCGAAGCAACGGTGCATCAAGGAGCGACCGTGACCCTCCCCGCCCCCACCGACTATCGCGATATCGCGCGGCGCCGGCTGCCGCGCTTCCTGTTCGACTATCTTGACGGCGGCGCGGGGGCGGAGGAGACGCTGGCCCGCAACCGGGCCGATCTTGGCCGTATCCGTCTGCGCCAGCGGGTGCTGCGCGACATCGGTGCGATCGACCTGTCGACCGAGATCCTCGGCGAGCCGATGCGCCTGCCGCTGATGCTAGGCCCGGTTGGTCTTGGCGGCATGTACGCCCGCCGCGGCGAGGTACAGGCAGCGCGCGCTGCGCGGGCGGCGGGCATTCCCTTCTGCCTGTCGACCGTGTCGCTGTGCAGCCTGGAGGAAGTCGCCGAACAGGCGGGCGGTGCCCCCTGGCTGCAGCTCTATGTCATCAAGGATCGCGGGTTCATGGAGCGGCTGCTCGACCGTGCCTGGTCGCTCGGCGTGCGGACGCTCGTCTTCACCGTCGACATGCCGGTGCCGGGCATCCGCTATCGCGACCGGCGATCGGGCATGGCAGGACCGCATGCGCCGCTTCGCCGGATAATGCAGGCGATCGCGCATCCCCGCTGGACCATCGACGTGGGGCTGCGCGGGCGCCCGCACCAGCTCGGCAACCTTGTCGAGGTGCTTGGCCGGGACAGCGGGATGAACGACTATATCGGCTGGCTGGGCGCGAACTTCGACCCGTCGATCACCTGGGCCGATCTCGATTGGCTGCGTTCGCGCTGGCAGGGCAAGCTCGTCATTAAGGGCGTGCTCGATCCGGCGGATGCACGTGCGTCGGTCGCGCTCGGGGCGGACGGGATCATCGTCTCCAATCACGGCGGGCGCCAGCATGACGGCGTACGGTCGACCGTCGCCGCGCTCCCGGGGATCGTCGATGCGGTGGGCGATACGATTACCGTGCTGGCCGATTCGGGGGTGCGGAGCGGCGTGGACATCGTGCGCATGCTCGCGCTCGGCGCACGGGGCGTCCTGCTCGGCCGCGCCTGGGTCTATGCACTTGCGGCGGGCGGCGGGCGCGGGGTTGCCGACCTGATCGAGCAGATGGGGCAAGAGGCGGCGGTCACCATGGCGCTGTCGGGCGCGCGCAGCCTCGACCACGTCGACCGGTCGGTGCTGGACGATCGCTGAAACTTTCATCTGCGAACATCTTTTCAAAGTGCCCAATCCATGAGACGTTGCCATCAAAGCAACAATGGGAGGATGTGATGAAAGCAGTTGCAATGGCCGCGATCCTAGCCCCTGGCCTAGCTGCGGCAGCAATCTGGGCCGACCGGAGCGCCGCGCCGACCGCGCCGGGCACGGTCTCGGCGCCCGCCGGGCGAACCACGCAGGACACCGCGGATTCGGCGGGCATTGCCGCCACGGCCAGCACGGTCGCCGCCGCCGCCGCGCCGGCGGGCTACACCCTCGCCTTTGCCGAGGAGTTCGACGGCACGGCGCTGGACCGCAGCCGCTGGTACTACCGGATCACGCCGGGCAAGTACCGCGAGGGCTATATGCGCGCCGAAAACGTGTCGGTCGCGGGCGGCGCGCTACGCCTGCGCTACGCAAAGGAGGCGCTGCCCGGCATCAGCGGCGACCAATATACCGGCGGCGGTGTCATCTCGCGCGCCCGCTTCGGCTATGGCTATTACGAGACGCGGGCGCGGCTGTTCGATGCCACGACCGGCCTTCATACCTCGTTCTGGAGCATGGGCCTTCGCCAGGGCGATCCGGGGGCGGGCGGCGACAGCGAGATCGACGCCGACGTTGCCGCCGGCTTGCTGCCCGAACACGGCCAGATTCATGAGATCGACGGGTTCGAGCATGATTCGGCCGCGCGTCTCGACCAGGGCACGCAGAAGCAGGCGACGACGACGGTGATCCGGCGTGTGGGCGGACGCACCGCCGCACAGATCGGCATCGATTTCGCCGCATGGAACACCTATGCCTGGGAGCTGACGCCGACGGTCACGCGCTTCTACATCAACGGCGCCGTCCAGCTCGAGGTGCCGACCGCCACCTATCCCTCGCCCTTCGCGCCGCAGAATTTCTGGCTGACGGCCCTGCCCTTCAGTGCCAACAACAACACCGCGCCGCTGCCGGGATATAGCGAGTTCGACTATTTCCGCTTCTATCGCAACGATGGACTGATCGGCGTTAATCTGCTCGCCAACGGCGATTTCGACGTGACCCCCGTCACCGCGCCGCCCACTTGGCTGGTCCCCGGCTGGCAGGAGAATTACGACAAGCCGGCCAGCTTCATCATCACCGCGGGCACGCACAGCGGCGAGCGGGCGCTGCGCCAGGGGCTGGCCACCGCCTATACCGTCACCGACAAGCAGGATCTGAAATACATTCCCAACGGCACCTATCGCCTGACCGCATGGGTGAAGAGCAGCGGCGGCCAGTCGACGGCCCAGATGCGCGTGCTCAATCACGGATCGACCGAACGGTCGCAGTCGATCGGCACGCAGGCCGCTTGGACGCAGATCGCGATCAATGACATCGCCGTCACCAGCGGCAACGCGACGATCGCCTTCACCTCGATCGGGTCGGGCGGCCAGACGCTAGATGTCGATGACGTCGTGTTCGAGCGCACGAGTTAGCAACTCTGGGTCGAGGTAGGTCAAGGTCACCATCCCGACCCAGATATTTCTTAATCCGCTAACTTGCCCAAGCGACCGCCCGAAAATGGATTAGCCGTTTCCCAACCCGTCTCAAGCGCTCGGGCTTTCCGTGGTGATTTGTGAACGAGCGGCCGCTTTCCAGCGATCGCCGCCCGGAAAGCGGACAGGGAGCATCCCACCCTTATTGCACGTTCGAACTGCTGGCTGCGGCTTCATAAACGAGCGGCCGCTTGCCGACGATCGAGGCCCAAAAGCGGACGGGCCGCTTCCCACCCCTTGGTACATCTTATGCGAAGCACTTCTGCTATCTGCCGCATCGATCTCTCAGCGCCTTGGCCCTTCGAGCAGCGCCATCGCCGGCATCATGTCCTCCATCAACAGATCGGCCCATTCCTGCGCGATCTCGCGGCGGCGCGGCAGATAGGCGGCCCGGTTGTAAGTCGCTTCTACGCCTTCGGGCACATGAGCGAGCATGAGGCCGATGATCGCTCGGTCGCCTGCTCGCCCGTTTGCCTGCGCGCGCTCGTTCATGATCGTTGAGAAGGTCGCCCGCCAGCCGTGTGGAACGTGGCGACCAGCGACGCTCAGCCGATTGTAGAAATAGCCGACAGCGTTCTTGCTGATCGGCCGATGCGCATGGCGCTGGCTCGGGAAAACGAGGGGGCTGCGTGGGGAGAAAGCGCGTGCAGCCTCGAGCGTCTCAATCGCCTGGCGCGACAGCGGCACCAGGAAGTCGAAGCGATTGTCGCCCTTGCGCGTGAGCCGGAGCTTCATCCGCTCAGCCGAATACGCCAGACCGGTTCGTAACCGTCGATCGGCTCCAGTTCGCTCCACGGAGTCGTGCGCAGCACGCCGGGCCGGAGCGCCGTCAGCGCCATCAGACGCGACGCCAGCTTGGTCATCGAGTGAACCGCAGCCGCGTCGCCTTCCATCAACAGTGCGCGAGCTTCGGCCAGCGTCGAAAGGGCAGGCTGCGGCTTCTTGGTCTGCGGGCGCATCGCACCTCGTATCGCCTCGGCCGGGTTCGAGCTCGCCCGGCCGGTCGCGATGGCATAGCCGTAGATTGCCGAAATGCGCTGGCGGACGCGCTTTGCCGTCTCCAGCGATGGCCTCGCCTCAATCGCGCGTACCACCTCGAGGATCATCGGAGAAGTCACAGCAGCGATCGGCACATTGCCGATCCGCGGGAACACATCCTTCTGAAGACTGATGATGACGTCGGCGGCATGCACGCGAACCCAGGTGGGTGCGTTATGCTCCTGCCATTCGCGCGCGATCGCCTCGAACAGGGTCTCACTTTCGAACTTGCGCGCGGCCGCGACCTGCTTGCGCTCGACCGCAGGATCGACGTCCGACTTCAAAAGACGCGCCGCATACTCACGCTTAAGCCGCGCGGCGCTCAGCGGAAGCTCGGGATAGACGCCGAGCACCAGCCGCTTTACCTTGCCACCAAACCGGTACTTCCATCGCCACGACCGATGCCCCGTGGGGGTCACGTAGAGATAGAGGCCGCGGGAATCGGCAAGCTTTTAGCTCTTGTCGCTTCCCTTCGCCTGGCGGCAGTTCAGATCGGTCAGCATCGGTGCCCCCATTCCTCAAAATCGTGCCCCCAAGATGCCCCCACTTCGCATGAGCTTGGGTGAGACAATCCGGGCTGGCACGATCCGAACGGAAGCAAAAAAGGCGCGCAAATCTGCGGCTTCCGAGACAATCTGAGATTTATTGAGATCGGCAGCTGGCGGAGACGGAGGGATTCGAACCCTCGGTACAGTTTCCCGTACGACGCTTTAGCAAAGCGTTGGTTTCAGCCACTCACCCACGTCTCCGGGTTCAACTGGCGCTGAAGGCGCGGCTATAGCGAGGGGTATCGGGGCGATCAACCGGTTCCGTGCGGGTTTCGACGCGATTCGTTCCGGCGCGCGATCGACTCGATCTGTCGTCCGTTCATTGCCGCTTCACGGTTCCCCGGTGTATCGTTTCGAGGCATGACATGTGGGCATGCGGGCGTGTGGGCGCTGCGGGGACCGGGGGAAGCGTAATGTCGGGTAAATGGCTGATCGCGTTGGCGAGCGTCGGGCTGGCGGCCGCGCCCGTTTCGGCACAGGTACGGACGATCGACCCCAATGCCGCGATCGACGGCGACCTGAACGTACGCGCCGCGCCGCGCACCCCTGCGCCGCAGGATGGCCTTAGCCGGGACGAGATGACCGTCGATCCCGGCCCGCAGGATCCGGTCGAGGAAACCGCGCCGCTCCCCGCTGCCCCGCCGCCACCGGCCGCGACGACCGCCGCTCCCGCCGGCCCCGTCACTGCCGAGCGCACCGCCGCCGCCGAAGAGACGTTCGCGCGAGACGACCTGATGAGCGCGGCCGAGGGCGTGTTCGGCAAGGGCGCGCAGGGCCTCGCCGGGATGCTCGAGAAGGTGCTGTCCGAACAGGGCCGCCCCAACGCCTATATCGCCGGGCGAGAGGCTTCGGGCGCGTTCGTCCTCGGCGTCCGCTACGGCTCGGGCGTGATGACGCACAAGATCGAGGGGCAGCGCCCGGTCTACTGGACCGGACCGTCGCTCGGATTCGACGTGGGCGGCGATGCGAATAAGGTGTTCGTGCTCGTCTACAACCTCTATGATTCGCAGGAGCTCTATCGACGCTATCCCGCGGCCGAGGGGCGCGTCTATTTCGTCGGCGGGTTCGCCGCGACGTACCTGCGCCGCGGCGACGTCGTGCTGATCCCGATCCGGCTGGGCGTCGGCTGGCGGCTGGGCGCCAACCTCGGCTACATGCGCTTTTCCGAGAAGTCGAAGTGGCTGCCGTTCTGAAGACACGCTTTACCGCGACTTGAGCCCGCGCGCGGGCCGTGCGATGGCTCGCGGCCTTCAAGAGGCTCGCAAGCGTCAGGCATGGCCAATATCGTTCAGTTCGAGAATGTCGGCCTGCGCTACGGATCGAGCCCCGAGACGCTGTCCGACGTGTCGTTCGCCCTTCGCGCTGGTGCCTTCTATTTCGTGACGGGCACGTCGGGCGCGGGCAAGACCTCGCTGCTCCGCCTCCTCTATCTCGCGCAGCGGCCGAGCCGGGGGGTGATCCGGCTGTTCGGCGAGGATGCGGTGACGCTGCCGCGGGGGCGCCTGCCCGGCTTTCGGCGGCGGATCGGCGTCGTCTTTCAGGATTTCCGCCTGCTGCCGCACCTGACCGCCTACGAGAACATTGCCCTCCCCCTCCGCCTTGCCGGCCATGACGAGCAGGAACTGGACGAGGCGGTGCAGGAGATGCTCGCCTGGGTCGGCTTGTCGGGGCGTGCCGATGCGCGCCCCGCGACGCTGTCGGGCGGCGAGCAGCAGCGGATCGCGATCGCGCGCGCGGTCATCAACCGGCCCGAGATGCTGGTCGCCGACGAGCCAACCGGCAACGTCGATCCCGACATGGCCGACCGGCTGCTCCACCTCTTCGACAGCCTCAACAAGCTCGGCACCACCGTCGTCGTGGCGACGCACGACCTGCACCTGCTCGGCCGCGTGCCCGATGCGCAGATGATGTGGATCGAGAAGGGCCGGCTGGTCGACCCCACCGGCAATCTGCGCCACCCGCCGGCCGAGGCCGCGCGATGAGCCGGGCGACGAAGCACGCGGGGGCCGAGCATCGCTGGCTCGACGACGCGCGCACGATGCGGGCGATGCGATCGATCATGGCGATCATGCTGTTCCTGACCGTGCTGGCCGCCGCGCTCGGCCTCGCCACCTGGACCGCGACGCGCGCGCTCGATGCCGAGCTCGCCGGGCGGCTGACGGTGCAGATCACCGACGGCAGCGGCGGGCCGGCGCTCGCGGCGAAGCTGCGCGCGCTGCCGCAGGTCACCCGCGCCGAGGAAGTCGATCGCGCGCGCCTCGCCGCCCTGCTCGAACCCTGGCTGGGCGAGGCGGGGCTTGATGCCGACCTGCCGATGCCCGCGATGATCGACGTCGACCTGACCGACCCGACCGAGGTCGCCGCGGTCGAGCGCGTCGTCCGAGCCGAGGCGCCGTCCGCGCGGATCGACCGCCACGCGACCTGGCTGGCGCCGGTGCGCGGGTTCATCGCGACGCTTGCCGGGCTGGCCGCGGGCCTCGTCCTGCTCGTCGCGGCCGCCACCGCGTCGGTCGTGCTGCTGGCGGCGCGCGCGGGCCTCGACACCCATGCCGAGACGATCGAGGTGCTGCACATGCTCGGCTCGACCGACGTGCAGGTGGCGCGGCTGTTCGCGCGGCGGATCGCCACCGACACGCTGATGGGCGGCGCGATCGGGACGCTGGCGGCGCTGGGCTTCCTCGCGTTTCTGGGCACGCGGCTGGGCGCGCTCGGGGCAGAGATCGTCGCCGGGATCGGCCTTCGCGCGGGCGACTGGGCGGTGCTCGCGGTCCTCCCGCTCCTGTTCGCGCTGATGGCGGCGCTGGCGGCGCGGGCGGCGGTGCTGCGCACGCTGGCGAAGCGGCTGTGAGCGTGTTGCTGCGCATCGTTGCCTTCGTCCTGCTTGCCTATGCGCTCGGCTTCGCGCTGTTCCTGCTCGGCCTCGGCCATCCGCTGGAGGGGCAGAAGACCGACGCGATCGTCGTGCCGACGGGCGGCGCGGGGCGGATCGACCGCGGGCTGACGCTGCTCGAGGCGGGCGAAGCGAAGCGGATGCTCGTGACCGGCGTCGACCCCAGCGTACGGCCGCAGGAGCTCGCCGCCGTCTATAAAGCGACGCCGCGCCGCATCTTCGACTGCTGCGTCGATTTGGGGCAGGAGGCGATCGATACGCGGTCGAACGCGGACGAGACTGCCGCCTGGGTCCGGACCAACCGCTTTCGCACCGTCCGCCTCGTCACGTCCGACTGGCACATGGCGCGCGCCAAGCTCGAGCTTCAGAACGCGCTGGGCAGCGAGACCGAAATCTTCGGCGATCCCGTCCGCACCAATGCGCGCTTCGCGACACTGTTCAGCGAATACAACAAGCTGCTGATCCGCCGCGTCGCGCTGATCGTCGGGTATCGCGGATGATGAACCGGCTGCGCTCCTGGCTGTTCGATGCGATCTTCTACGGCGGGTCGGTCGCGTTCGTCCTCGCCGCGCCGGTCGCCGCGTGGTTCAGCCGCCGTGCGCTGCTTGGCGTCGTGATGGGCTGGCTGAAATGGCATCGCCTGTGCGCGCGCGGCATCATGGGGATGCGATCGCGGGTCGAGGGGGCGCCGCTGGCCGAGCCGGGCTTCTACGCGGCCAAGCATCAGGCGTTCTACGAGACGTTCGAGCTTGCGCTGATCCTCCGCGCCCCCGCGATCGTGATGAAGGCGGAGCTCGCCGAAATCCCGCTCTGGGGCTGGGCCGCGCGGCAGTACGGCGTCATCGTCGTTGACCGCTCGGGATCGGCCACCGCGCTGCGCCAGATGCTGCGCGAGGCAAAGGCCGCGCGTGCCGCGGGCCGGTCGGTGCTGATCTTTCCCGAGGGGACGCGAGTCCTGCCCGGCGAGGCTCCGCCCGTCCGCGCCGGGTTCGCCGCGCTCTACAAGACGCTGGCGCTCCCCACCATCCCCGTCGCGCTCGACAGCGCGCGCGTCTGGCCGCGCAAGGGGCCGAAGCGGCCGGGCACCGTCACCTTCCGCTTCGGCGAGACGCTGGACCCCGCCTTGGCCCGCGAAGAGGCCGAAGCCCGTATCCATGCGGGCATCAACGCGCTGGAGCCCGCCGCCCGGATCGGCTAGCGCGGGGCCATGCAGGGACTTCACGTCGTCGGATTGGGCGGGACGCTTCGCCCCACCTCCACCACCTCGCGGCTGCTGACCGCCGCGCTCGATCACGCGGCGGCGGCCGGCGCGCGCACGACGCTGCTCACCGGCGAGGCGATCGACTTTCCCAATTTCGATCCCGAGGCGAGCGTGCCCAATGCGCGCGTCGATCACTTCGTCGCGACGATCCGCTCGGCCGACGCGATCCTGATCGGGTCGCCCGGCTATCACGGCACGCTGTCCGGCCTCGTCAAGAATGCGCTCGACCATGTCGAGATGACGCGCAGCGACGATCGCGTCTATTTCGACGGCGTGCCCGTCGGTCTCGTCGCGACCGCGGCGGGGTGGCAGGCGGCGGTGACGACGCTTCAGGCGCTGCGCGGAATCGTTCACGCGCTGCGCGGCTGGCCGACGCCGATCGGCATCGCGGTCAACTCGGCCGGCGGCGGCGACGTGGTGGCGGAAGCCGCCCCGCAGATCGACCTGATGATGGGCCAGATCGCGCGGTTCTTGCGGAACTGAGAGATTTGCGCAGACTTGCCGCCGACGCTTGCCGCACGTCGTCGGGAGCAGGGTTACGGATACCTCTCGGATGGGCGTGTATCGACGAGTCGTGAGCATAGGCCGTGCAAATCGCAGTTCGCTGATCGGTGCCGGCGCAGGCGCGTGCGCCACGCTTCCCGCGCTCGTCGCGGCCTTCATGTCCGCAGGCGCCGGACACGGCGACTACATCGCGGCCCGGCTCCTCTTCCCGTTCTCGATGCTCCTGTCGTGGGTCGAGGGCGGCGGCGTGGGCCCCCTCGGCATGATGGCGGGACTGCTCCAGTTTCCGCTCTACGGTGTGCTGGTCGCGCGCGCCTCGAAGACGGGTCCCGATCGCGCCGCGATCGTCGCAGCGGCAGCGCATCTGACGGCCGTGATCGCGTGCTTCGGCGGCCTACTGCCCAATTTCGCCTAAACGGTCGCGCGACCCCGCCATCGACAGGTCGACCGTCAGCCCCGGCGCCGGCTCGACCGCCTCGCACGACACCCGCTCGGCATCGGCCCGCGCGCGCGACAGGATTGCGGGGGGCACGTCGGCGCGATGGCAGACGCGGTCGGCGCTGGCGAGCAGGCGGGCGGTGCGCAGCGTGAGGTCGTCGGGGTCGGGCGAGGTGAGGACGATCGTTTCCACGCAGTCGCCGCTCTCGGCTTCGGGCCGATCGAGCCAGCGCGCGACGCTCCCGCCATCCGCCCCGCCGAGCGGATCGAGCACCCCGCCCGGCTCCAGCGCCCGCGCCAGCGACCGCCGCCGCGCCGGTCCCTCTGGAAACCGCGCCCGCATCGCCCCACGCGCCGCGTTCAACGCGCGCGCCAGATCGCCGACGCCCGCGGGCAGCCACGCCTCGATCCGCTGGCGCAGGGCCGCCGCCAGCCCCGCCGACGCGCCGCCGGTCGCGACCGCGATCAGCACCGGCGAGCGATCGACGATCGCGGGGAGCGTGAAATCGCACAGCGCCGGGCGGTCGACGACGTTGACCAGCAACCCCCGCGTCTTCAGCCGCTGTGCCGCGTCGACGGCCTCGCGCTCGTCCTCATACGCGACGATCGCGAGGCGGGCGTCGGGGTGATCCGACACCGCCACCGCCCCGGCGCGCTCGATCAGCCGGCGCTTGGCCTCCGCCGCTTCGCCGCCGCCCAGCAGGATGACGGGCCGCCCGTCGAGCCGCACGATGATCGGCAGGCCCGTCTCGCGCATTTCAAAGCCAGTCCGGCACCGTCTCGCCCGCCATTTGCGCGGCGGGGTCGATCCGGTCGGACACCAAGGCGAAGCGGTCGCCGTCGACGAGCACCTCAGGCACCTTGGCGCGGCTGTTGTAGGTGCTCGCCATCGTCGCGCCGTACGCGCCGGCGGTGCGGAACACGGCGAGGTCGCCCGCCGTCACCGCGTCGATCTCGCGCGCCTTGGCAAAGGTGTCGCCGCTTTCGCACACCGGGCCGGCGATGTTCGCAATCAGCCGCTCGCTACTCGGTCGCACTGCGACGAAATCGTGATACGCATCGTAGAGCGCCGGGCGGGCAAGGTCGTTCATCGCCGCATCGACGATCACCCACGGATATCCGCCCGACGGCTTCACCCAGACGACGCGGGTCAGGAGCACGCCGGCATTGCCCGCGATGACGCGGCCCGGCTCGAACATCAGCTTTACGTCCCAGCCCGCGGTGACGCGCGCCACCATCTCGCCGAACGCCTGAGGAGACGGCATCGTCTCATCGGGACGATAGGGCACGCCGAGGCCGCCGCCCAGGTCTACATGCGTGATCCGATGCCCCGCCGCGCGCAGCGTCGCCACCATCTGACCCACGCGGGCATACGCCGCCTCCAGCGGGGCGAGATCGCCGAGTTGGCTGCCGATATGCACCGCGATTCCGCGCAGCTCGATACCGGGCTTGCCCGCCAATCTTGCGAAGATGCCCGGCGCCTCGTCGATCGCGACGCCGAACTTGTTCTCTGCCTTGCCGGTCGAGATCTTGGCGTGGGTGCCGGCATCCACGTCCGGGTTGACGCGCAGCACCGCGGGCGCTGTCAGCCCCCGCTCCGCCGCCAGCGCGGCGAGGACATGGCCCTCCTCCTCCAGCTCGAGGTTGAACTGGCCGATGCCCGTCTCCAGCCCCTGGATCAGCTCGGCGCGTGTCTTGCCGACGCCGGAGAAGACCACGTCGCCCGGCGCCATCCCCGCCGCCACCGCGCGCGCCATCTCGCCGCCGGAGACCACGTCGGCGCCATAGCCCGCCTTCGCCAGCACGCGCAGCACGGCGAGGTTGGGATTGGCCTTGACCGCATAGGCGATGTGTTTGTCGGCGACCCCCGACAGTCCCTCGCGGAACACCTGCGCATGCCGCTCCAGCGTCGCGCGCGAATAGATGTAGACGGGGGTGCCGACCGCCGCGGCGATCGCCTCGACGCTCACATCCTCGACGAACAGCGCGCCGTCCCGGTGCCGGAAATGGTCCATCAGTGTTGGGGCGGCAACTGGAAGGGGTCGTTCGGCCGCTCTTCCGAATTGCGCAGGATCTCGTCGCTGCGCTGTGGACGCTGCTGCGTCGTCGGCGTCGTCAGCACCTCGGGCGTCGGGGTCGCGGTGCTGCCATAGGCGGCGGGCGGCGGCGCCTCGCCCTCGGGCAGCTTCAACTTGCCCCGCGCGCCGCAACCGGCCAGCGACAGGATCAGGACGGGGAGGATCAGCGCGCGCATCACTTCTTTTCGCTCGCCTGACGCGCGCGGGCAATGGCCTCTCGCACGCGCTCGGGTGCCGTCCCGCCGAAACTGCGCCGGCTGGCGACCGAGGCATCGATCGAGAGCACGTCGAACACCGCCGCCGTGATCCGCGCGTCGATCGCGGTCAGTTCCTCGATCGGCATGGCGTCGAGCTTGCAGCCCAGCGCCTCGGCCCGCGCGACGACACGCCCGGTGACGTGATGCGCCTCGCGGAACGGCAATCCGGCCTCGCGCACCAGCCAGTCGGCAAGGTCGGTGGCGGTCGCGAACCCCGCATCGGCGACCGCGCGCATCCGGTCGGTGCGGAACGTCGCGCTCTCCACCATCCCCGTCATCGCCGCCAAGCACAGCCCGATCAGGTCGTGCGCCTCGAACACCGGCGGCTTGTCGTCCTGCATGTCCTTTGAATAGGCGAGCGGCAGGCCCTTCATCGTCACCATGAGCGCGGTCATGCAGCCCATGATGCGGCCCGCATGGCCGCGCACCAGCTCGGCCGCGTCGGGATTGCGCTTCTGCGGCATGATGGAGCTGCCCGTCGACCATTGATCGCTGAGCGCGACGAAGCCGAAGGGCTGCGACGCCCAGAGCACGAACTCTTCCGCCAGACGGCTGAGGTGCAGCGCACATTGCGTCGCCGCGGTCAGGTAGTCGAGCGCGAAGTCGCGGTCGCTCACCCCGTCCAGCGAATTGCCCATCGGCCGGTCGAATCCGAGCGCGGCCGCCGTCGCCTCCCGGTCGATCGGAAAGCCCGTGCCCGCGAGCGCCGCCGACCCCAGCGGGCACTCGTTCATCCGCGCCCGCGCGTCGGCGAAGCGGCTGACGTCACGCGCCAGCATCGCGTGATACGCCATCAGGTGATGGCCGAGCGTCACCGGTTGCGCGGATTGGAGGTGCGTGAAGCCCGGCATCACGTCGGCGGCATGCTCTTCCGCCCGCGCCAGCAGCGCGTCCTGAAGCCCGGCCAGCGCCGCCAGCACCTCGTCGATCGCGTCGCGCGTCCACAGGCGAAAGTCGGTCGCGACCTGATCGTTGCGGCTGCGCGCGGTGTGCAGGCGCCCCGCCGCCGGCCCGATCTTGTCGGCCAGCCGCGCTTCGGACTGCATGTGGATATCCTCGAGCGCGAGGTCGTTCGCCGGTCCATCGCGTTCGTAATCCGCCGCCACCGCGTCGAGCCCGTCGAGGATCGCCGCCACGTCCTCCGCCGCGACGATCCCTTGCGCGCCCAGCATCGCCGCATGTGCCTTCGACGCGGCGATATCCTGGCGCCACATCCGCTTGTCGAACGGGATCGAGGCGTTAATCTCGCGCATCACTGCGGAGGGGCCTTCGGCGAACCGCCCGCCCCACATCTGATTGGAGCTGTCCTTGCTCGCTTTGCCGAAGCCATCGCTAATCGTACTTCTCCCGCTCGCCGCGATCGTCGGCGCGTGCGATACGCAAACCCCCGCGGACGGGCAAGGCAACGCGGCCGCGCCAGCGAACTCGGCCGCCGCCGCCGCGACCCCCGCCACCGGCAAGGTCGACCGCAGTCACAAGGGCGAGGCCGCCCCCGCCTACCCGTTCGCCGATCCCGAGGGAGTCAAGAAGACGCTCGCCGACTATCGCGGCAAGCCGGTGCTGGTGAACCTCTGGGCCACCTGGTGCGCGCCCTGCATCAGGGAAATGCCGACGCTGGAGGCGCTGGCGAAGCGCGAGAGCGGCCGGATCGAGGTGCTGACGATCGCCCAGGACCTCGACGGCCCGGCCAAGGTCGTGCCCTATTTCAAGAAGGCCGGCTTCACGACGATCGAGCCGTGGTCGGAAAGCGACCTGCGCTTCACCACCGGCATGGGGGTGAACCTGCCGACGACGATCCTATACGACAAGAACGGCAAGGAAGTGTGGCGCGTGTCCGGCGCGATGGAGTGGACGGGGGACGAGGCGAAGGGGCTGCTGGGGGAGGTTTGATGGCGACAGACCCACCGGCCATCTTCAACGCCTAAATGTATGTGCTGAAACAGATCGGAGCGCCGCTTTGCCATATGCCGATAGCTTCATTCCAGCTAGACACATCAATCAACTGATTGGCTTATATGCACGTCGTTACCTAAGTAACTCGCCAAGCCACCCTGTCTCTAGCCCTGTTGAATTATGGGAATGTGATGTTGGCAACTTAGATTTCCCTGGGGTTTACCTCGTCTATCGAGAAGATCTCACTCTCATCTACATTGGAATGTCCCGGTCGGATATAGGCCGGCGGCTCGCCACTGCCCGCAGCCGCAGTGTCCAGGCATCCTCGTTCTGGCAAAACCGCTTTCCCGCGTTGATCCAGTATGTGCGGCTATCAAATGGGTGGGAAGCACCTTCGCTTGAAGCCTTTCTCGAAGATCATGCGAACGCCTATCAACCTGTGGGCTGAGCGCCCTCCCCATCCCCCCATGACACGCCCCCCCATTCCCCCTAAAGCACCCTCCGCACGCATCGCTCGCGAAGGACCCGCCGCTTGCTCGTAACCACGCTTGCCGCTGCCGGCGGCTATCTCGATTATCGGTCGCTGGGGCTCGACCCGGTGGCGCTCGACCTCGGTTTCTTCCAGCTCAAATGGTATTCGCTCGCCTATATCGCGGGGATCCTGCTCGGCTGGTTCTATCTGCTCAAGCTGATCGACCGGCCGGGGGCGCCGATGGCGCGGCGGCATGCCGACGACCTCGTCTTCTATGCCACGATCGGGATCATCGCGGGCGGGCGTCTGGGGTACATCACCTTCTACCGGCCCGACCTGTTTGCCAAGCCGCTCGCCATCCTGCGGCTGTGGGACGGGGGCATGTCGTTCCACGGCGGCGTCATCGGTGTCACGATCGGCATCATCCTGATGGCGCGGAAGCACGGGCTGAACTGGCTGCGCATCCACGATTACGTCGCCTGCGTCGTGCCGATCGGGCTGTTCTTCGGCCGGCTCGCCAATTTCGTGAACGGCGAATTGTGGGGGCGGCCGACCGACGTGCCCTGGGCGATCGTCTTTCCGCGCACCGGCCTCGACGTGCCGCGCCACCCGAGCCAGCTCTACGAGGCGGGGCTGGAGGGGATCGCGCTGCTGCTGCTCCTCGCCTTCTTCTTCTGGCGGACGAACGCGCGCTACTATCCCGGGCGGCTCGTCGGCATCTTCCTGCTCGGCTACGGCTCGGCGCGGTTCTTCGTCGAGTTCTTCCGCGAGGCGGACGAGCAGTTGATGTGGCTCCACGACATGACCGGCCTCAACATGGGCCAGTATCTGTGCATGCCGATGATCCTCGGCGGGCTCTATCTGGTCGCCACGTCGAAGGGGCGGCGGCAACGCGTCGAACCGATCGCCGGCGAGAGCATCGCCTGAGGTGAGCGCCGCTTCGCAAGACGGTCCCCTGCCCGAGCGGATCGCCCGCGCGATCACGCTCGGCGGGCCGATCCCGCTGTCGCAGTTCATGGCAGCGGCGAACACGCATTATTACGACACGCGCGATCCGCTGGGCGCGCGCGGCGACTTCACGACGGCGCCCGAGATCAGCCAGATGTTCGGCGAGCTCGTCGGCCTCGCGCTCACCGACCTGTGGCACCGCGCGGGCCAGCCGGCGGCGCGATATGTCGAATACGGTCCCGGCCGCGGCACGCTCGCCGCCGATGCGCTGCGCGCGATGGCGACGGTGGGCCTGACGCCGCCCGTCCACCTGATCGAGGCATCGGGGACGCTGCGCGAGAAACAGGCCGCGGCGGTGCCGAACGCCGAATGGCACCTCGACCTGCTCGGCGTGTCCGAGGACGGCGCGCTCCTGGTCGTCGCCAACGAGTTCTTCGACGCGCTCCCCATCCGCCAGCTCGTCAAGACCGCAGAGGGCTGGCGCGAGCGGCTGGTCGCGTGCCAGGATACACTGTTCCTGCCCGTCGTCGGCAACACCGTGTTCGATCCGATCGTGCCCGTGCCGCTGAGGGGCGCGCCGAACGGCTCGATCCTCGAAACCAGTCCCGCCAGCGTCGCCGTGATGCGCGTGCTCGCGCGGCGCATCGTCGCACAGGGCGGCGCGGCCATCGTCATCGACTATGGCTATGACGGCCCGCTGGTCGGCGACACGCTGCAGGCGGTGAGCGGCCACAAGTTCGCCAACCCGTTCGAGGACCCCGGCGAACGCGACCTCACCGCGCACGTCGATTTCGGCACGCTGGCAGAGGCGGCGCGCGCCGAGGGCGCCGTCGTCCACGGCCCGGTCGGCCAGGGTGCGTTTCTCGAGGCGCTGGGCATCGGCCCGCGTGCCGCCGCGCTCGCCGCCGCCGCACCCGAAAAGGCCGCGGGGATCGAGGCGGATCGCGCCCGCCTGACCGGCGCGGACCAGATGGGCGAGTTGTTCAAAGTCATCGCCGTCACCGCGCCGGGCTGGCCGGTGCCCGAGGGGTTCGCCGCATGATTACCTATCGCGACGCCCGGCCGGACGATGCCGAGGCGCTGTCGGCGATGGCGCAGCAGAGTTTCATCGAGACATTCGGCCCGCTCTATGCCCCCGCCGACCTCGACGCGTTCCTCGACATGGCGATGTCGCCCGCGGCCTATGCCAAGCAGCTCGGCGACCCGGCGTACCGCATCCACCTCGCGCTGATCGAGGGGCAGCCGGTGGGCTTCGCCAAGATCGGCGGCAATTATTTCGAGGGCTTCGACCCCGCCGCGCCGTGCCTCCACCAGCTCTACGTCCTGTCGGCGCATCACGGCGACGGGGTGGGCAAGCGGCTGATGGAATGGGTGCTGGCGACGGCACAGACCCTAGGCGACGAGCTTTATCTCAGCGTCTATATCGACAACCACCGTGCCCGCCGCTTCTACGACCGGCTCGGCTTCGTGAAGGTCGGCGATTACATCTTCAAGGTCGGCGACCATGAGGATCACGACATCGTCATGCGGCTGAGCCTGTGACCGTTGAAGTGATCCGCGCCGCCGCGCTGGAGGGCCTCGCGCACGGCTTTCTCGGCCGGCGCGGCGGCGTGTCGACGGGTATCCATGCCGGCCTCAACGTCGGCACCGGGTCGAGCGACGAGCGCGACGCCATCGCCCGCAACCGCGAGCTCGCCGCCGCTGCGGTGCTGCCCGGCGCGACACTGGTGACGGTGCATCAGGTGCATTCGCCCGACGTGGTGACGGTCGACGCCCCCTTCCCCGGCGACCGGCCGAAAGCCGACGCGCTGGTGACGCGCACCCCCGGCCAGCTGCTCGGTATCCTCACCGCCGACTGCGCGCCCGTGCTGTTCGCCGACCGCGAGGCGGGCGTCGTCGGCGCCGCGCATGCCGGTTGGAAGGGCGCGATCGGCGGCGTCACCGATGCCACCATCGCGGCGATGGAGGCGCTCGGCGCCGACCGCACGCGCATCGCCGCCGCGATCGGCCCGTGCATCGCGCGGGCGAGCTACGAGGTCGATGCCGCCTTCGCCGACCGCTTCTGCGCAGAAGACCCGGAAAACGAACGCTTCTTTACCGAGGGGCGTCGCGACGCCCATTTCCAATTCGACCTCGAAGGCTATGTCGCCGCCCGCCTCGCCGCCGCGGGGATCGGCCGGGTCGAGATGCTCGGCCTCGACACCTACGGCGACGAAGATCGGTTCTTCAGCTTCCGCCGGGCGACGCACCGGGGCGAGCCCGACTATGGCCGCCAGATCAGCCTGATCGGTTTGATTTGATCGAACCGCCCCCGGCGCGCTAGGATGGTTTCAACAGATACCAAGGAGCCTGCCGTGAGCGAACCCACCGAAGCCGACCTGACCGGCGTCCCCGCCGATACCGGCCGCCATAATCCGAAGCCCGCGGTCGAGACGATCGGCAATCGCCGGCTCAAGCCCTCGACGCTGATGATGGGCCACGGCTTCGACCCGGCGCTGTCCGAAGGCTCGCTGAAGCCGCCGGTGTTCCTCACCTCCACCTTCGTCTTCCCCAACGCCGCCGCGGGCAAGCGCCATTTCGAGGGCGTGACGGGCAAGCGGCCGGGCGGGGCCGAGGGCCTCGTCTATTCGCGCTTCAACGGTCCCAATCAGGAGATCCTAGAGGATCGGCTGGGCGTCTGGGAAGATGCCGAGGATGCGCTGACCTTTTCGTCGGGCATGTCGGCGATCGGCACGCTGTTCCTCGCCTTCGTCCAGCCGGGCGACGTCATCGTCCATTCCGGCCCGCTCTATGCCGCGACCGAGACGATGATCGCCCGCCTGCTCGGCAAGTTCGGCGTCGAGTGGCTCGACTTCCCGGCGGGCGCCGAACAGGCCGAGATCGAGGCGGTGCTGGAACAGGCCAAGGCCAAGGGCCGCGTCCCCCTCATCTATCTTGAAAGCCCGGCCAACCCCACCAACGTGCTGGTGGATGTCGAGGCTGTCGCCGCGGCGCGCGATGCGGTGTTCGGCGATGCGGACGAGAAGCCGCCGATCGCGATCGATAACACCTTCCTCGGCCCGCTGTGGCAGCAGCCGCTGAAGCATGGCGCCGACCTCGTCGTCTACAGCCTCACCAAATATGTCGGCGGGCATTCCGACCTCGTGGCCGGCGGCGTGCTCGGCTCGCGCAAGCATATGGATACGGTGCGCGCGATCCGGAACACGCTCGGCACCATCCTCGACCCCAACACCGCCTGGATGCTGCTGCGCAGTCTCGAGACGCTGGAACTGCGCATGAGCCGCGCGGGCGAGAATGCGGCCAAGGTCTGCGAATGGCTGAACGGCCATCCCAAGGTCGAGCGCGTCGGCTATCTGGGTTTCCTGAAGGACGACCGCCAGGCGGATATCTATGCGCGCCACTGCACCGGCGCGGGTTCGACCTTCTCGCTGTACCTGAAGGGCGGCGAGCGAGAGGCGTTCGCGTTCCTCGACGCGCTCAAGATCGCCAAGCTCGCGGTCAGCCTCGGCGGGACCGAGACGCTGGCCTCGGCCCCCGCGGCGATGACGCACCTGTCGGTGCCCGACGCGCGCAAGGCAGCGCTCGGCATCACCGACAACCTCGTGCGCATCTCGATCGGGGTGGAGGATGCCGACGATCTGATCGCCGACTTCGAACAGGCGCTGGCGGCGATCTGACCGGGCGGGCGATCGGGAACGGGAGGAACGGCATGATCTATATCGCGCTCAATATCGTCCCGATCCTGATCGCCACCCTCGCCGGCCTCGCCATCGGCGCGGTCGTCTGGCGCCGCGCGGCGAGCGATACGGCGCTGCGCCGGCTGCTGCCGTTCGCATTGGTGGCGGAGTTCTGGCTCGCCTCGATCCTTGCCGGCGCGCTGATCCTCGCGCCGCCGCGGGGTAGCGCGTGGACGATGGCGCTGGGCAGCGCGTTCGTCATCTGGATCGGCTTCGTCGTGCCCGCGCTGATCGTGACGCAGCGGGTGCGCGGCGTGCGGTGGCGCGCGATCGGGACGGATTGCGCGCACTGGCTGGCGGTGATGCTGGTGCAGGCGGCGGTGATGCAAAGCTGGGGTCTGGTGCCGCCGCCGGTTGCTTGAGAGGCGCGCCGCGGCAAAGCCGCGTCGTTGGACGCCCGTTGGGCGCCGGCCGCGCCGCCGATGTTCGCCGATTAGCTTCGCTAATCCGCTACGGCGGCGGCTGGAGCGGGTAGCGGGAATCGAACCCGCGTATTCAGCTTGGAAGGCTGCTGCACTACCATTGTGCTATACCCGCTCACTGCCCCGCCGATACCGCGGCGGGGCGACGCCGACAAGGGCCTAGCGCGTCGGCACCGGCTCCGGCCCCGTCCAGTCGTAGAAGCCGCGGCCGCACTTCTTGCCGACCCAGCCGGCCTCGACATATTTGACGAGCAGCGGCGCGGGACGGAACTTGGGGTCGCCCGTCCCCTCGAACAGCACGCGGCAAATGTCGAGACAGGTGTCGAGCCCGATGAAGTCGGCCAGCGTCAGCGGCCCCATCGGGTGGTTCAGCCCCAGCCGGACTGCCGTATCGATGTCGCGGATCGTCGCCACCCCTTCGCCCAGCGCGAAGCACGCCTCGTTCAGCATCGGCATCAACACCCGGTTGACGATGAAGCCCGGCGCGTCGTTGGCGTGGACGATCTCCTTGCCCAGGCTCCGCCCGAACGCCTCGACCGCGGCGACCGTCGCGTCGGCGGTGGCGAGGCCGCGGATCAGCTCGATCAGGCCCATCACCGGGACGGGATTGAAGAAATGGACGCCCATGAACCGCGCCGGATCGGGCGATGCCTGCGCCAGCCGCGTGATCGGGATTGACGAGGTGTTGGACGCAAGAATCGCGGTGTCCGACAGCACCCGGCCGACATTCTCGAAGATCTGGCGCTTGATCGCCTCCTTCTCGGTCGCCGCCTCGATGACGAGGTCGCACGCCCCCATCGCCTCCACCCCGCCGACGCATTCGAGGCGGCCGAGCGCGGCGTCGCGGTCGTCGGCGCTGATCTTTTCCTTCTCGACCGCGCGGGCGAGCAGCTTGGCGATCCCCGCCTTGCCCGTTTCCGCGCGCGCCTGATCGACGTCGGACAGGAGCACGCGGTAGCCGGCCTGCGCCGATACCTGGGCGATCCCCGCCCCCATCTGACCCGCGCCGATCACGCCAATCGTCTTCATCGCATCACTCCTCGATCGTCTTTTCGATTGCCGCGTCGCTTAGCGGGTGTGACAAGCACTGGCTATGCTGACCCGCGCTATTGCCGGCATCGCCGCGCTCGCCCTCGCCCTTCCAGCCGCTGCCCAGACGGTGAAGCCGGGCGCGCTCAAGACGTTCCGCGACTGGACCGTCGGCTGCGACAATGGCGGGCGGTGCAAGGCGGTGGCGCTGGCGCCGGAGGACGGCAGCCCCGACGAATGGCCGGGGTTCATGCTCTCGATCGAGCGCGAGGCGGGGCCGGGCGGTGCGGTGACGATCGCCCTGTCGGGGCAGGAGGACGCGCAGTCACCGGTGGCGATCCTGATCGACGGCAAGCCGGCGGCGACGATGCGCGGCAAGGCGATCACCGGGGCCGAAGCCAGCCGGCTGGCCGCTGCGCTTGCCGGCGGTTCCCGCGCGACGATCCGCGCGGGTGGCAAGAGCGCGGTCAACTCGCTCGCCGGGCTGTCGGCGGCGCTGCGCTATATCGACGCCGAGCAGAAGCGCGCGGGGACCGTGGGTGCGCTGGTCGCGAAGGGGCCTGCGCCCGACACCGCCGCGGCGCCGGCCCTGCCCTTTGTGCGCGCACTCCCGCCTACAGGCACTCCGGCGGCGCTCTCACCGGCCCGTATCGCCGGACTGCGCAAGAGCGCCGGATGCGGAATCACCGACGATAACGACGGACCACCCGCGACCGAACGCCACGCACTCGGCGGCGGAGAGACGCTGGTCCTGCTGCCGTGCGACAGCGGGGCGTACAACTTCATCTCCTCGCTCTACGTCATCGGCCGCGACGGCAAGGTGCGGCCGGCACAGACCGACGCGCCCGCGGGCATGGACCCCGACGCGCGGGTGCCGAGCGTCGTCAACGGCAGCTTCGAGCGCGGCATCCTGTCGAGCTATGCCAAGGGTCGCGGCATCGGCGATTGCGGCACGATCCAGGAGTTCGCGTGGGACGGCCGCCGCTTCCGCCTGACCGAGCAGAGCGAGATGGGCGAATGCCGGGGCAGCACCGACTATATCACGACTTGGCGCGCGCGGGTGCTGCGCTGACGAAGCGGGAACCTACCCCAGCTTCGTGAAATCGAGGTCGTGGAAGTCGTAGCTGAAGTCGGCATAGGGCGAGAGCGCCTTCATCTTCGCGCCCGTCACCCGGCTCCCTTCGACCGTGAACATGACCACTGCATCCTCGCCCGCGCCGGGCTTGAAGGTCGTGCGGAACGCGTCCCTGCCCCACGGCGTCAACGCGCTCTTGAACACCGGCGTCGGTACGAAATCGATGGCAAGGCCGCTTCCCCGCGCCGCGACCACCACGTCGCCATACCACGGATCGCGATACCGCCCGGCATAGGCGGCAAGCGGCAGGCTCGGCCCGCCCGCGGGTGCCTGTGTCGTCCCGGCCAGCCCCTCGGCCGCCTCGGCGTCGTTCTTCGCGCGCATCGCCGCATAGGCACCCGCCCAGTCGAACGCGGGCGTGCCGAGCAGATGGTCGAGGATCGCGTTGCGGATCGCGACCGACGGCCCGTCCTCGGTATTGGTGAACACCGCCACGCCGATGCCGAGGCGCGAGATGAGCGCAGTCTGCGTCACCTGTCCCGACAGGCCGCCCGAATGATTGATGAGCCGCTCGCCGCGATAGTCCTGCACGAACCAGCCGAGCGCATAGGTGGCGGTGACCCCGCGCGAGGGCCAGTCGCGCGTCGGTCCCTCGGTCGTGCCGACCAGCGTCACCGGCTTCCACATCTGCGCCGCCGACGCCTCCGACCACAGGCGCTTGCCGCCCGGCAGCACGCCCTTGGCGAGCTGCACCCGAAGCCATTTGGCGATGTCGGTGACGCTGGCGTTGATCCCGCCCGCCGCGTCGGTCATCGGCCCCTCGTCGGGCGCGACGCGCTGCACCTTGCCGAGCCCGCGGACGGGCGGCCCGAGCCGGGCATGACGGCCCGCGACGTTGCCGCCCTTTAGGAAGCGCAGCGCCGGCGCGGCATCGGCCATGTCCAACGGCTTCAGGATGCGCGCGTCGATGAAGGCGTGCCACGGCTGGCCGCTCACCCGCTCGATCAGGAGGCCCGCAACGACGTAGAGCGCGTTGTCATAGGCATAGCCGGTGCGGAACTGCCGCGCGAAGGGGAAATAGGGCAGCCCCTTCAGGATATCGCCCGCCGGCCGGTCGCTGGCGGGAAACTGCATCAGGTCGCCCGCGCCGAGCGCGAGGCCGCTATTGTGGACCAATAGCTCGCGCACCGTCAGATATTCGGTGGCGACGGGATCCTTCATCCGGAACTCGGGGATATGCCTGCGGACGGGATCGTCCCAGCCGAGCCTGCCCGCCTCGACCAGCATCGCGATTGCCGCGGCGGTAAAGCTCTTGCTGTTCGAGGCGATGCCGAACCGCGTGTGCGCGTCGACCGCGCCCGGCTCGCCCAGCGTGCGGACGCCGTAGCCCTTCAGATACGGTTCCGCCCCCGGCCGGACGATCGCGATGCCGACACCCGGAATGTCGAACCGGCGGATGAACTCGGCGACGACGCGGTCGACATGCGCCGGATCGAACGTGCCCAACACCGTCTGCCCGCGCGCGGCGCCGGGCAATGCCAGCCCGATACCACCCATCGCCGCCAGCCCCAGCGCGCCGCGCCGGTCGATCCGCATCCCGTCCATCGTCAAATCTCCCCGCGGCGCAGGCTATCGCGGGGCAAGGTCGCGGAAAAGGGGCTATGCGCGCGCTATGCGTTCGCCGCCGATCGCGCTCGAAATGCTATGCGAGTTGGAGCAGATGAGGGCGCGGAAGGATGCCCTGCATGTTCGATCCGCTCACCTCGCTCGCCATCATCGTCGCGCTCTGGATCGCGGTGATCCTGATCGTCGCGCAGCAATGCCGCCGCCGGCCTCAGGCCTCGAGCTCGACGTCCCAATAGAGCCAGTCG
>CAJYLT010000081.1 GCA_913775795.1 uncultured Sphingomonas sp.
GAGACGCGCGCCGCCGTCCGCGACCTCATCGCTTGCCTCGCTTCGTCGCAGGGTCGATAAGGGGGCATGCGTGAAATCGTCTTCGACACCGAAACGACGGGACTGAGCTTCCCCGGCGGCGACCGCCTCGTCGAGATTGGGTGTGTCGAGCTGGTCAACCGGGTCGAGACCGGCCGCGTCTTCCACGTCTATCTCAATCCCGAACGCTCGATGCCGGCCGAGGCGCAGGCAGTGCACGGCCTGTCCGACGCGTTCCTTTCCGACAAGAAGCGGTTTCACGAGGAATGCGAGGCGTTCCTCGAGTTCATCGCCGACGCGCCGCTGATCGCGCATAATGCTGGCTTCGACTTCGCCTTCATCAACGGCGAGCTCGGCAAATGCGGCCGGCCGCTCGTCTGCACGTCGCGGATGGTGGACACGCTCGCGATCGCGCGCCAGCGGCTGCCTGGCGCCAAGCATACGCTCGACGCGCTCTGCTCGCGCTTCGGCATCGACCGCAGCCGCCGCGTGCTCCACGGCGCGCTGCTCGATGCGCAGTTGCTGGCGCAGGTCTATGTCGAGTTGTCGGGCGGGCGGCAGATCGGTCTCGGCCTCGTCGCCGAACCGGTTGCCGCTGTGTCGCCCGTCCCGGTGTGCGCCCCGACCGCCGCGAATGTCCGTGCGCCGCGTATCTTTTCCGCCACGCCTTCGGAACTAGAGCGCCACGCAGCCTTTGTTGCGGGCCTCAAGGACCCGCTCTGGGGCCAAGCCGATCCTGTCGTCGCGGGCTGAGGCCCGCGGCGCCCAACAAGAAGGAGAAAGAAGATGGACGTCCGTGTTTCGGGACATCAGGTGGAAACCGGCGATGCCCTCAAGACCCACGTGACCGACCGTCTTCAGGGGATCGCCGACAAATATTTCAGTCGCGCGATCTCGGCCCAGGTGGTGTTCGGCAAGGGGCCGCACGACCATGGCTTCACCTGCGACATCGTCGCGCACGTGATGCAGGGCCTCATTCTGAAGAGCGCGAACACCGGCCAGGACGCGCATGGCGCGTTCGACGGCGCCGCCGACAAGATCGAGAAGCAGTTGCGCCGCTACATGCGCCGCCTGAAGGACCGCAACGCCGGTCAGGCGAATGCGGTCGCCGACTCGATGGCCTACGACAATTCGAGCTTCGATGCCGGCTACACCGTGTTCGGCGACGGCGGCGAGCATGAGGAGGAAGTCGCCGACGCCCCCCTCGTCATCGCCGAGACGCGTGTGGATGTGCCCAGCGCCAGCGTCAGCGACGCGGTGATGATGCTCGACCTGCGCAACACCAACGCGCTCCTGTTCAAGAATAGCGGGACGGATGCCTACAACATGGTCTATCGGCGCCACGACGGGACGATCGGATGGGTCGAGCCCAACCGCGCGGGATGACGTGACCGACCTTAGTGACCTGATCGCGCCGGAGGCGGTGGTCGTCGACCTCGCCCCCGGCAACAAGAAAGCCCTGTTCCAGCAGCTTGCGGCCGCGGCCGCAGGCCCGCTGGACGTGGAGCCCAAGCTGCTGCTCGATCGCCTCACCGCGCGCGAGAAGCTGGGCTCGACGGGGTTCGGCGGCGGCATTGCCATCCCGCACGCGCGGATCGAGAGCGCGAACCGCGTCCAAGGCCTGTTCGCGCGGCTATCGGGCGGCGTCGATTTCCAGGCGGTTGACGGCCTGCCCGTCGACCTCGTGCTGCTGCTCGTCTCCCCCGTCGATGCGGGGGGCGAGCATCTGAAGGCGCTGGCGCGCGTGTCGCGGCGGCTTCGCGACATCGCTTTTGCCGACAAGCTGCGCGGGGCGGGTTCGCGCGATGCCATCTACGCGTTGCTGACGGGGGTCGAGGCGCGCGATGCCGCCTGAACCCGGCGCGGGCGGCGGCGGGGGTGAAGCGGCGCATTTCCGCGCGCTCGAATCGCTCTATGCCGCCGCGCCGATCAACCAGTTGTTCGACTCCTCGCTCGAAATCGCCGAGCCCGGCCTTGCCCGAATCCGGTTCACGATCGACGAACGCTATTTCCATGCGGGCGGCGCGGCGCACGGGACGAGCTATTTCAAGATGCTCGACGATGCCGCCTTCTACGCGTGCAACAGCCTGGTCACCGACCGCTTCCTGCTCACCACCCAATTCAACCTCCTGTTCACCCGCCCGCTCGGCGAAGGGCCGGTGACGGCGGAGGGGCGCTGGATCAGCGGCCGACGGCGCGTGTTCGTCGCCGATGCGCGGCTGATCGACGAGGAGGGCGAAGAGGTCGCGCGCGGCACCGGCACCTTCATGCGCAGCCGCATCGCCCTCGCCTCGCTGCCCGGTTACGCCCGCCCGTGAGTGCAGGGGCGTGAGCCGCCTGACCAGCGCGATGCGCGTGTCGGCACTGGTCCGGCGTGTGCATCAGGCGGGCGGCAGCGCGATGGTGCTGGCGCGCGGCGACGAGACGGGCGGCGCGATCCTGGTCCTGTTGCTCGACCGCGGCGAGAACCCGCGGTTTCGCGAGCGCGGCCTTGGCGAGGCGGGCAAGTTGATCGAGTCGGGACCGGCGGGACTCGATTCGCCGGGCGTCTCCGAATATTGGCAGCGGCGCCGGGCGCGTGATCCCGATCTGTGGGTGGTGGAGGTCGATGTCGCAGACGGGGACCGGCTCGCCGACGAAACCATCGCCTCGACTTGACAATGCCGCACTGCACAAGGATAGGCCCCCGCCTGTCTTAATGGCGTTGTGCCGGCGGGGTGCGATCCCGGTGGTTACGCAGTCGGGGGGAAGCCCGGCGCGGTTCGATGGGCTGTCCTGAACGCCCCTCCGCCCGTGTCGCGCGCCAACCGCACATGTACGAACGAAGATGAAATCTTGGGCACGCGCCGCGATCATCGCGGTGGTGACTTCATGCGCAGGCATATCGGTCTGCGTTTCGACGCCGGGTTTTGCGACCGGTGTCGCGGGGCAAGTGATGAACGCCCCCTACCCCAGCCAGGTTCCGACGCCGCCGCCGCCGATCGTGCCCGCGGAGTGGACGTCCGAAGAGCCCGCCGGCACCCCCTCCGGCACGACCCCCGTCCAGACATCCGCCGATTTCGACACGCTGCGCGATGCCGTCGCCGCACAGTCAGTGCCGAGCGATATGGATCGCCAGCTCAAGTGCCTCGCCACCGGCATCTATTACGAGGCGCAGGGCGAACCGCTGCACGGCCAGCTCGCCGTTGCGGAAGTGATCCTCAACCGCACGCGGTCGGGTCGTTTCCCCAGCGACGTGTGCAAGGTGCTGACGCAGCCCGGCCAGTTCAGCTTCGTGCGCGGCGGGCGTCTTCCCGCGGCACAGCCCGCGCGCCAGGCGTGGCACACCGCCGTCGCCGTCGCCAAGGTGGCGAAGAACGAGCTGTGGGAAAGCAAGGCGGGCAAGGCGCTGTTCTTCCACGCGCGCAGCGTCTCGCCGAGCTGGAACCGCGCCAAGATCGCGATGCTCGGCAACCACATCTTCTATCGCTGAGACTTTTCAGCGTTCCTTTAATGTTCTAAGTGTCGGCGATGGCCTCCCTGCCCGCCGACACCCTTGCCCCCCTGCTCGCCACCGATGTGGCGCGCGGCGTGTGCCGGCTGCTCGTGCGGCACGACGTGATGGCGATCGCCGAAATGCCGCTGGAGGGCGGGCGGCGTGCCGACCTGATGGGGATCGACGCCGCGGGGCGGCTGGTGATCGTCGAGATCAAGGTGTCGCGCGCCGACCTGCTCGGCGACGCCAAATGGACCGATTATCTCGATCACTGCGACCGCTTCTATTGGGCGGTGCCCGAGGGGTTCGATACGCGCCCGCTCGACGGCCCGGCCTTTCTGCCCGAGCGAACGGGGGTGATCGTTGCCGACCGCTACGACGCGGCGGTGCTGCGAGAGCCGGCGACCCACGCACTGGCGGCTGCGACGCGCAAGCGCTGCACGCTGGCACTGGCGCGGCGGGCGGCACGGCGGATGATGGCGGCGATCGACCCGGACGGCATCGCGCGAGAGGCGGGGTTCTGAACCTCTCGCCGTTCGTCACCCCTGCGAAAGCTGGGGTCGTTGGCGTTTAGCTCGCGACTTCACCGCAAGCGACCCCGGCTTTCGCTGGGGCGACGACCATCGGCTTTACTTCAGCACCGGCCCTACCGAACGGCGCGCCGCATTCTTCGGCGCATCGACCAGCAGCTTGGCGATCGCGGTCGAGCGGGTGTCGCGCTTGGCATAGTCGCGCGCCGACATGCCCGCGGCGATATCGGTCTTGTCCGGGTCGGCCCCGGCGGCGAGCAGCGTGCGCACCATGTCGAACCGGCGCATCTGCACCGCGCGGATCAGCGGCGTCTCCCCGCTCGAATTGGCGGCGTCGGGGTTGGCCTTGTACCGCACAAGGATCTCGACCCCCTCGTCGAAGCCGTTGGCGACGGCGATCAGCATCGGCGTCTCGCCGCGCGCATCGCCGATATCGGGGTTCGCGCCCTTTTGCAGCAGGAAGCGCAGATAGACCGGGTCGCTGCGCTTGGTGACGATGTGCAGCGCGCCCTCGCCGCTCACGCGGTCGCGCGTGTTGATGATCGTCTGGCCGGGCGCGCCGAGGATTTCGTTGACCTTGTTGGCCTCCGACTTCTTCACGGCTTCGAGAAACTTGTACCCCTCGGAAAATTGCTGCGCGCCTGCGGGCACTGCAAGGGTGAGGGCGGCGAGAGCGAAAGCGAACTTCATCACGGGCAAACGTTCCTGTCGGGCGGTGGCTTGCGGATCACCGGCTAACAGATCATGGCTGGCGACGCCATGAACGATCGTCGTTTTCGCCTGCTCTTCGCGCCGCTGATCCTTGCCCTGTCCGCCTGCGGGGCCACGCCGAAGGAGGCGCCGCCGCTGGAGGGTGCGCGGATCGGCGGCCCGTTCACGCTCACCGACCAGAATGGCCGCAGCTTCAGCGACAAGCAGCTCGCCAGCAAATGGCGGATCATGTATTTCGGCTACACCTTCTGCCCCGATGTCTGCCCGGTCGACATGGCCAACATCACCGCCGGGTTGAAGGCGTTCGAGGCGAGCGATCCCGCACGCGCGGCCAAGGTCGTGCCGATCTTCGTCACCGTCGATCCTGCCCGCGACACGCCTGCAGTGCTCAGGCAGTTCGTCGCGAACTTCCACCCGCGCACGGTCGGCCTGACCGGCGATGCGAAGACGATGGCGGGCGTGGAAAAGGCGTTCGCGATCTTTGCCCAGCGCAAGGAAGGGGCGACGCCGGGCAGCTACCTGATGGACCATAGCCGCCAGACCTATCTGATCGACGGCGCGGGCAAGCCGATCGCGCTCGTTCCCGCAGACGAGAGCGGCAGGGCGGTCGCCGACCTGCTCGACAAATGGGTGTCGTGACCGACCGCTTCTGGGAGGACACGCCGCTCGACCGGCTGGACCGCGCGCAGTGGGAGGCACTGTGCGACGGCTGCGGCAAATGCTGTCTGCACAAGCTGGAGGACGAGGATACGGGCGAACTGGCTGCGACCAACGTCGCCTGCCGGCTGCTCGATCGCGAGACCGCGCGGTGCAAGGACTATCGCAACCGCCGCGCCTATGTCCCCGACTGCATGCGCCTGACCGCGCGGGGCGTGATGCAGGGGATCGCCTGGCTCCCCTCGACCTGCGCCTATCGGTTGCGCGGCGAGGGGCTGCCGCTGCCCGACTGGCATTATCTCGTCAGCGGCGATCCGGAGGCGGTGCACCGCGCGGGGGAGTCGGTGCGCGGCTGGACGGTGAGCGAGGACGATGCCGGCGACCTCGAACATCATCTGACCGACCGGCCGCTGTAGCCGTGGAGGGGATCGAGGTCGTCCGCCACCCGCGCGCGCGGCGGATGCGGCTGTCGGTCGATCCGGCCAGCGGCCTCGTCCGCCTGACGCTGCCCCCGCGCGGGTCGAAGCGCGACGGGCTCGCCTGGGCGGCGAGCAAGCAGGACTGGATCGAGGCGCAGCGCGCCCGCCTGCCCCGCGCGGTACCGTTCGTGCCGGGCGCGATCATCCCGTTCGGCGATGGCGACCTGATGCTCGAATGGCGGTCAGGAGCCGCGCGGACGCCGGGGCGGGAGGGCGACCGGCTGATCGTTGGCGGTCCCGCCGAGGGTTTCAGCGGCCGGATCGAGCGATGGCTGAAGCGCGAAGCGCTGGGCGTACTGACCGCCGAGACGCTGGCGGTGGCCGGGCGGGCAGGGGTGTCGATCGAGCGCGTGGCGATCGGCGACGCGCGTGCGCGCTGGGGCAGCTGCTCGGCGGGCGGGGCGATCCGCTATAGCTGGCGGCTGATCCTCGCGCCCGCTTATGTCCGCCGGTTCGTCGTCGCGCACGAGGTCGCGCACCGGCTGCACATGAACCACGGCCCGGCGTTTCATGCGCTCGAGCGGGAACTGCTCGGCGCCGATCCGCGGCCGGCGAGGGCGTGGCTGCGCCGTCACGGCGCTGGCCTTCACTGGTTCGGGAAGTAGGGGTCGTCCTCACGCGGCGGGGGACGGCGCTGATCGTCACGGGGCGGGGGGCGCCGGGTGTCGCGCGGTGGCGGCTGGCGGTCGCCCGGATCGCGGCCGAGGGCGCGGTTGATCCAGTCGCGGTCGAGCCGCTCGCCGTCCTGCGCCTCCGGCGGCGGGGCGGCATCGTCGCCCTCCTCACCCGGCGTCACATAGTCACCTTGGCCCGGCGGCGCGGGCTGGGCGACCGGATTGCCGTCGGGATCGACGAACACGCCGTTGTCGGGCTCGCCCATATAGCTTTCCTGGTCGGGTTCGACCTGCCATTCGGGGAGCGTCACCTGCGTCTCGAACTGCTCGACCGGGCGCTTGGCGACGGCGACCTTCATGAAGTCGGCGAATGCCTGTGCCGGGGCACGACCGCCCTGAAGGCCGGCGACGGGCTTGGCATCGTCGCGGCCCATCCAGACAGCCGTCGTGATCCCGCTCGAAAAGCCGAAGAAATAGCCGTCCTTGTTCGACGTGGTCGTGCCGGTCTTGCCCGCCACGGGCCGGCCGATCTGCGCCGCACGGCCGGTTCCGGTTGCCACGGCGGACTGGAGGAGGTCGGTCATCTGCGCGGCGACGAACGGCGCGACGAGCACGCGCGAGGTGTCGACCTCGTGATTGTAGATCACCTGGCCGTTGGTGGTGACGCGGGTGATGCCATAGGGGGTGACAGCGACGCCCTTGTTCGCGACGCTGGCCATCGCGCGCGCCATGTCGAGGACGCGGACCTCGCTGGTGCCGAGCACCATGGCCGGGCGCGTGCCGATCGGCGTGGTGATGCCGAACCGGCGGGCCATGTCGGCGACCGCGCCGAAGCCCACCTGCTGCCCCAGCTTCGCCGCGACGGTGTTGACCGAATAGGCAAAGGCCGAGCGCAGGTCCATCTGGCCGGCGAAGCGGCCGGAGCTGTTGCGGGGGCTCCACCCGTCGATCGTCACGGGTTCGTCGACGACCTGATCGTCGGGCTTGGCCCCCGCTTCCAGCGCGGCGAGATAGACGAACAGCTTGAACGCCGACCCCGGCTGGCGAGCGGCCTGGGTCGCGCGGTTGTAGTTCGAGCTGACGTAATCCTTGCCGCCGACCATCGCGCGCACCGCGCCGTCACGGTCGAGCGCCACCAGCGCACCCTGCGCGCCGCCCGGCGCATGCGCGCGGATCGACGCATCACCCGCTGCCTGCATCGACAGGTCGAGCGTGGTCCACACGTCGAGCGGCGCCTGCGTCTCGTCGATCAGCATCTCGAGCTGCGGCAGCGCCCAGTCGGTGAAGTAGCGGACGCTGTTCTGTTTGGGCTCGGGCGCGAGCTTCACCTGCGTCCGTTCGGCGCTGACCGCCTCGTCCGCGCTGATCGCACCCGTCTCCACCATCAGGCTGAGGACGACGCCGGCACGGTCGACCGCTGCCTCGGCATCGGCGGTCGGCGAATAGCGACTCGGCGCCTTGACGAGGCCGGCGATGACGGCGGCCTCCGACAGGGTCAGGTTGCTGGCGGGATGCTGGAAGAACCGGCGCGAGGCGGCATCGATGCCGTACGCGCCGCCGCCGAAATAGACCTTGTTGAGATAGAGCTCGAGGATCTGGTCCTTCGAGAATTTCTGCTCCATCGCCAGCGCGAGGATGATCTCGCGCAGCTTGCGCCCGAAATCATACTTGTTCGACAGGAAGACGGTGCGCGCGACCTGCTGCGTGATGGTCGAAGCACCTTGCAGGCGTCGGCCCGTACCGCGCCGCTCGAACGCGTATTTGACCGAGCGCGCGATGCCGATCGGATCGACACCCCAGTGCGAACGGAAGCGGCGGTCCTCGACCGACACCATCGCCTGACGCATCACCAGCGGGATGTTGCGATAGGGGATCCACTCGCCATAGCTCGGCCCCAACGACACGAGCACCGTGCCGTCGGCGGCATGGACGCGGATCATCTGGCCGTTGGGCGACGATTTGAGCTCGTCGAAGCTCGGCAGCGAGGCGCGCGCGGTATAGACCGCGATGAACAGTGCGAGCAGCCCGATCACCGCGAGCGCAGCGCCCGAGATCGCCGTCCATTTCAGGATGCGCTGCCAGCGCGGGGCGGGGGCTTTGCGGGGCTTTGCGGCGGCGGGCATCGACTGATGCGATTAGGCGGGCTGGATCGGGTTCACAAGCGCCGCCATGACCGTGCGCCGCTGTCAGTCGTCTGAACGCGGACGGAAATCGAGCGAGACCGAGTTCATGCAGTAGCGCAGCCCCGTCGGCGGCGGCCCGTCGGGGAAGACATGGCCGAGATGGCTGTCGCAGCGCGCACACCGCGTCTCGACCCGGCGCATCCCGTGGCTGTTGTCCGCATGATCGGTGACCGCGTCGGGACCGATCGGCCGGGTGAAGCTCGGCCAGCCGGAACCCGAATCATATTTGTCGTCGCTGTCGAACAGCGGGTTCTCGCACGCGGCGCACAGATAGAGGCCGTCCGCCTTGTTGTCGTTGAGCGCGCCCGAGAAGGCGCGCTCCGTCCCGGCTTCACGCAGCACGTGATACTGCGTGGGCGTCAGGCGCTCCCGCCATTCGGCGTCGGTGAGGTCGAGCTTTTCCATGACGCGGATGTGTGTCCTCGAACGGCGGAGTTCAATCGCTCAGGCGACGGGCTGGTTCGCCCAGTAGAGATTGGCGGGCGGCACGTTCCACCATTCGACCGCATGGTCGATGCTGTCCCAGCGCGGCGCGAGCAGCGCATGCACCTTCGGCGCGAACTGATAGACGAGGAACGCGCCGCCCGGCCGGATCACCGCCTGCGTCGCATCGGCAATCGCATCGCCCACGCCTGGCGGCAGCGTCGAAAAGGGCAGGCCCGAGAGCACATAGTCCGCCTTCTCGAACCCGTGCTCGGCGACGATCCGCTCGACATCCGCGGCCGAGCCGTGGACCGCGCGCATCCGGTCGTCGCGGATCGTCTGGCGCAGATAGCGGATGAAATCGGGGCAGGTGTCGATCGCCAGATAGACGCCGTCCGTGGGCAGGCGGTCGAGGATCGCGCGGCTGAACGTGCCGACGCCGGGGCCGTATTCGACGAACAGCTTCGTATTCGCCCAGTCGACCGGCGCCAGCATCCGGCGGATGAGCTTGTTAGACGACGGCACGATCGACCCGACCATGCCGGGATTCTTCAGGAAGCCGCGAAAGAACATGCCCCAGGGCGAAGAGGGCAGGGCCGGCTCGGCAAGCGGGCTGGCGGCGGGCTGCGTCGTCGAAATGGGGGGCATTCGGCTACTCGTGCTGGAAATCGGCGCGACCATGGCGGGGCGGACCCCTGTCGTAAAGTTGTAACGTCCGCGCCCCGACCGGGTTGCAGCCGGGGATGCGCCGGCACGCAGAACCGCCCCGATCGCTGATCGAGGTTATCGAAACGCGCGTGCCACCCGGCGAAACGCGGCGTAAGACGCGGGAAGCGAACGAAGCGGGGGAGGGAAGTCATCGAGCGCGTCGACCGGACGTTCGTCCTTCTCTTTCTGGTCATGCTGGTGATCGCGGCGGGCAATACCGCGCTGCAATCGGTGCTGCCCGCGCTCGGCCGGTCGCTGGGGGTCGCCGATACCGCGGTGGCGGCGGCGTTTTCGGTGTCGGCGCTGCTCTGGGTCGTCGCCGCGCCCTTCTGGGCCAACCGTTCCGACCGACGCGGGCGCAAGGCGATGGTGCTGCTCGGCATTTCGGGCTTCACCGCGTCGGTCGTGCTGTGCGGCGCGTTCCTGATGGCGGGGATCAACGGCTGGATACCGGCCAGCGCCGCGTTCGCCGCGTTCGTCGGCGCCCGGATGCTCTATGGCGGCTTCGGTGCCGCCGCGCCGCCGGCGGTGCAGGCGCTTGTCGCCGAAAGCACCGCGCGCGAGGATCGGACGCGGATGCTGGCGCTACTAGGCTCCGCCTTCGGGCTCGGCACGATCATCGGGCCGGCGCTGGCGCCCTATCTGCTGCTCGGGGCGATCGGCGGGGTCACGATCGGGCTGGCCGGGCCGGCGTTCGTGTTCGGGCTGGTCGGGCTTGCCACCGGCATCGCCGCCGCGCGGATGCTGCCCGCCGATCGACTACGGGCAAGCGGTGACGCGCATGGCGCGGTGCAGAGCTATCCCTCGGTCGGCGGGCAGGCGACGGGCGCGGCGATCACCGCCGCGACCGAAACCGTGTCCGAGCGCGTCGGCTATCTCGATCCCCGTGTCCGCGCGTGGATGATCGTCGGGCTGGTGATGGGCCATGCGCAGGCGATGATCGGCCAGACGATGGGCTTCCTCGTCATCGACCGGCTCGGCCTGCCGCCGGTCGAGGCGCTGGGGCCGACGGGCATCGTGCTGATGGTGGGGGCGGGGGCGGCGTTGCTCGTCCAATGGGGGCTGATCCCGCTCCTGAACCTCAGCCCGCCGCGGCTGGTGCTCGCCGGGTGCGTGCTCGGCGCGATCGGCTGCGCGGCGACGGCGAACGCGGCGAGCCTCTATGGCATCACCATGGGCTATGGCCTCGCGGCGATGGGCTTCGGCTTCCTGCGGCCCGGCTTTACCGCCGGTGCGTCGCTGGCGGTGGGGCCAGGGGCGCAGGGATCGGTCGCGGGCAAGGTCACGTCGGTCAACGGCGCGGCCTTCATCCTCGGCCCGTCGATCGGCGTGGCGATGTACGAGCTGTATCGCCCGCTGCCCTACTGGACGGCGGCGGCCGCGCTTACGCTGCTGCTCACCTATGCGTGGCGGGTATTCAGGCCGGGCGGCGCGCACCGCCCGGCCTGAAGGGATTTGTTTGATCCGGCTCACGCCGGCTAGCGGCGCCGGCCCGCTCCCCCACCTGACCACCCGGCAGATTACTCAATGGGTGGCCGGGTGGGGGAGCGGACCGGCGCCGCGGCACGATCAATCCTCGCCCTTCGGCCCGCGGCCCTGGAGCATGCCCGGCGCGATGAAGCCGATCGGCTGGAGCGCGGCGGACTCCTGCTTCAGCCGCGCGGCCATCTGGGCATATTCCTGCTCCATCTCGGGCGTCACGGTCGCGCGCGAATCGGCGAGTGCGTCCTCGAGATGGCGCATCTTCACCTCGTTCACGTCGAGCGATTCGCGCAGCGCGAACAGGCCGGCGCGCCGCACCACGTCCTCGAGATCCGCACCCGTGAACCGCTCCGCCCGGTCGGCGATCGAGGCGAGGTCGACATCGTCGGCCAGCGGCATCTTCGCGGTCTGGATCTGAAGGATGCGCAGCCGCCCCTCGGCCTTGGGCACGGGGACGTAGACGAGCTCGTCGAACCGGCCCGGCCGCAGCAAAGCCGGGTCGATCAGGTTGGGCCGATTGGTCGCGCCGATCACGACCACCGATTGCAGTTCCTCCAGCCCGTCCATCTCGGCGAGGATGGTGTTCACCACCCGCTCGGTCACCTGCGGCTCGCCCAGGCCACCGCCGCGCGCGGGGACGAGGCTGTCGAGCTCGTCGATGAAGATGACACAGGGCGCCACCTGACGCGCGCGGGCGAACAGCTTGGCGATCTGCTGCTCGCTCTCGCCATACCACTTGCTGAGCAGGTCCGACGACTTCACCGCGATAAAGTTGGCCTGCGCCTCCCGCGCCACTGCCTTCGCCAGCAGCGTCTTGCCGGTGCCGGGCGGGCCATAGAGCAGGAACCCGCGCGCCGGGCGGATGCCCATCCGCTTGAACGCCATCGGGCTCCTCATCGGCAGCTCGACGCCTTCTTTCAGGCGCGTCTGCGCGTCGTCGAGGCCGCCGACATCGCTCCAGCGGACCTGTGGCACCTGCACCATCACCTCGCGCATGGCGGAGGGCTGCACGCGCTTCAGCGCCTCGACGAAGTCCGACCGCTGGACCGACAGATTGTCGAGCACGTCGGCGGGGATCGTCTGTTCGCTGAGATTGAGGCGCGGCATGATCCGCCGGACCGCGTCGATCGCCGCCTCGCGCGCCAGTGCGGCGAGGTCCGCACCGACAAAGCCGTAGGTCGTGCGCGCCAGTTCGTTCAGGTCCACATCCTCGGCGATCGGCATGCCGCGCGTATGGATGCCCAGGATCTCGCGCCGCCCGCGCTCGTCGGGCACGCCCACGACGATCTCGCGGTCGAAACGGCCGGGACGGCGCAGCGCCTCGTCGATCGCCTCGGGCCGGTTGGTCGCGGCGATGACGACGAGGTTCGCACGCGCCTCCAGCCCGTCCATCAGCGTCAGGAGCTGGGCGACGAGTCGCTTTTCCGCCTCGCCCTGAACGCGGTCGCGGCGCGGGGCGATCGAATCGACCTCGTCGATGAAGACGATCGACGGGGCGGCTCTGGTCGCCTCCTCGAACACCTCGCGCAGACGCTTTTCCGATTCGCCATAGGCCGAACCCATGATCTCGGGGCCGTTGATGAGGAAGAACTCCGCATCCGATTCGTTGGCGACCGCGCGCGCCAGGCGTGTCTTGCCGGTGCCCGGCGGGCCGTGCAGCATCACCCCCTTGGGCGGATCGACGCCCAGCCGCTGGAACAGCTCGGGATAGCGCAGCGGCAGCTCGACCATTTCGCGAAGCTGGTCGATCGTCTGATGCATGCCGCCGATATCGTCATAGGTGACGTCGGCGCGGCGCGCGTCCTTGGGCTCCTCGTAATCGGGGCGAAGCTCGATCTCGGTATTCTCGTCGATATGGACGATCCCGCGCGGGGTGGTCGAGATCACCGCGAGACGGATTTCCTGGAGCGCATAGGCGGGCGCGCGCAGGTGTTGCGCCACGCTCGCCGGGATGTTGGCGACGCGCTGCTGCCCCACGGTCGAGACGATGTCGCCCTGCGTCAGCGGGCGGCCGAGGAAGGTGCGCTTGAGCGCCAGCGCCGACCCCTGAAGCCGCAGGTTCTGTGCGGCTGGCGCCAGCACGACGCGAGTCGCGGGCTTCGACTCGGCCGCACGGATCTCGACGAAATCGCCCGAGCCCGCGCCGGCATTGGCACGCTGGAGCCCGTCGACGCGGATGATCTCCAGACCCTCGTCCTCCGGATAGGGCAGCACCGCGCGGGCGGGGGTCGAACGCTTGCCGACGATCTCGATCACGTCGCCTTCGGTGATGCCGAGTGCGGCGAGCATCGCCCGCGGCACGTGCGCGACGCCGCGGCCGCTGTCCTCGGGCCGCGCATTGGCGACTTGCAGCCTGCGCGTTCGGGATTCGTCGTCGGCCATGCACACCTCGCTTCGTTCGTCCGAAGGGACGGAAGCGCGCGAGATAGGATCGGGGTCCCGAAAGCGCCAAGGGGGCGGGCGCGGACCACAAAAAAAGGCCGACCCCAAGGGGCCGGCCATGAAAGTTTTAGGAGAGGATGCCTGAAAGGCCCGCCATAAATGTGTCGCGGCGAACTATTGTGCAAGTGCGAAAGGACCGATCGCGATTGCATTTTGCGCAATTCGCCGCCGGGGTGGTGCCAGCGTGTGACGGAAACGGTTTCCAAGTGCGATGATGCAGTGCAATATGCAATTCGCACATGCGCCGCCTGCCGCCCCTTTCGGCCATCGAGGCCTTTGTCCAGGTCGCCCGCCTCGGCTCGATCAAGGCCGCCTCGGAGGAGCTGGCGCTGTCCTCGCCCGCGCTCAGCCGCCGCGTTCAGGCGCTGGAACGGTTCATGGGCAAGCCGCTGTTCGATCGGCGGCACCAGGCGATCGTCCTCAATGCCGATGGCGAACGGCTGCTGACGCAGATCGCCCCCGCGCTCGACGCGATGAGCGACGCGGTCGATGCGATGACCAGCGGCGGCGAGCTGCTGCGGCTGCGCCTCGGCTTGTTGCCGCTCTACGCCTCGCAGCGGCTGATGCCGCGACTGGGCGAGCTCAAGGCCGCGCACCCTGAACTTCATCTCGATGTGGACACGCAACCCAACCGACAGGCGCGGCTCGGCGATTCGCTCGACGCGGCGATCGTGCTGGCGCGGGAGGTCGATCCGGCGCTTTACGCGCGGCGGCTCGATCGCAACCGGGTGTTCGTGATCGGCTCGCACGAACTGCTCGCGGGCGACACACCGATCCTCAATCCCAAGCAGATGCGCGGCCTTACCGCACTGGTCCACCGCGACATGCCAGAGACGTTCATCGAATGGCGCCGCGCGGTGGGGATGCCCGAGCTCGAGCCGCGCACGACCGATTTCTTCGACTCGGGGCCGCTGATGCTGGAGGCGGCGGCACAGGGCCTCGGCGTCGCGTTCATGCTGGAGATGCATTTCGAGGGGGCGCGCGACGAGCGGCTGGTGCGCCTCTTCGAGCCCGTCGACAGCGACTACAGCTATTGGTTCGTGTGCCGCCCCCGCGCGCTGCAGACGCGGGCGGTCAAGATCTTCCACGACTGGGTGCTCGGCGTGCTCGATCCCGAGCCGGCGGGAAATTGAGGGCGGCGACCGAAACCGCCGCCCTTCAAATCAGGCCACGCGCGCCTTGACGATCTTGCCCGGGTTGCGCGGCGGCTCGCCCTTGGGGAGCGCGTCGACATGCTCCATGCCCTCGGTCACCTGGCCCCAGACGGTGTACTGGCCGTCGAGAAAGGTCGCATCGTCGAAGCAGATGAAGAACTGGCTGTTCGCCGAATTGGGGTCCATCGTCCGCGCCATCGAGCAGACGCCGCGCACGTGCGGCTCGCGGCTGAACTCGGCGGGCAGGTTGGGCAGTTTCGAACCCGAGGTGCCGGTGCCGGTCGGGTCGCCGCCCTGCGCCATGAAGCCTTCGATGACGCGGTGGAAGACGACGCCGTCGTAGAAGCCGTCATTGGCGAGCGTGGTGATCCGCTCGACATGCTTGGGCGCCAGGTCGGGGCGAAGGCGGATCGTCACGTCGCCGCCGTCGAGCGTCAGCGTCAGGGTCTGGGAGGCATCGGCCACTTGGAAATCTCCTTGGTTGTTGCCCTGCGCCCTAGCGGGACGGGCCGGCACTGGCAACGAACCGGCGCCATTGCGGTTCTGTGCAGTGCGGCATAAGCCCGCGCTTCGATCCTCGAACGGCCGGGAGGCGTGCATGACCAGCGAGACCGAGCTGCGCGACCCGGAAACCGAGCGGGAAACCGAGACCGATTTCGACGAGGACGACCGGCTGCGCCCCGATTTCGTCCGCGCGGTGCTCGACGCGGTCGAGGCGGGCGATTTCGAGGAAGCGCGCGCGCGCGTCGAGCCGCTCCACCCCGCCGACATCGCCGACCTGATCGAGCTCACGCCGGCGGAGGATCGCGCCGCGCTCGCCAGTGCGATCGCCGACCGGATCGATGGCGACGTGCTGGCCGAGATGAACGACTGGGTGCGCGACGCCCTCGTCGACGCGCTCGAACCGCGCCAGATCGCCGATATCGCCGCCGAGCTCGACACCGACGATGCGGTGGCGATCATCGAGGATCTCGACGCCGACGACCAGCGCGAGGTGTTGCGCGCGCTCGACCCCGACGACCGCGCCGCGATCGAGGAAGCGCTCTCCTATCCCGAGGAGTCCGCCGGCCGCCTGATGCAGCGCGAGCTGATCGCGGTGCCCGAGCATTGGACCGTGGGCGACGTCCTCGACTATCTGCGCGCCGACGACCAGCTGACCACCGATTTCTGGGAAGTGTTCGTCGTCGATCCCTCGCACCGCCCGGTCGGCACGTGCGAGCTGTCCTGGATCCTGCGCACCCCGCGCGTCGTCGCCGTCACCGATGTGATGAAGCGCGAGCAGACGCTGATCCCCGTCGATATGGATCAGGAGGAAGTGGCGCTTCGCTTCCAGAAATACGCGCTCATCTCCGCCGCGGTGGTCGATGGCGGCGGGCGGCTGGTCGGCATGATTACCGTCGACGACATCGTCCACATCATCAGCCAAGAAGCGGGCGAGGACGCGCTCCTTCTGTCCGGTGCGGGCGACGGCGACATCAACGAACCGATCCGCGACAGCTACAAGGCCCGCGTGCGCTGGCTGATCGCCAACCTGGTCACCGCGTCGATCCCCGCGACGATCGTCTATCTGTTCGAGGGGACGATCGCGCAGATGGCGGTGCTGGCCGCGCTGATGCCGATCGTCGCGGGTGTTGGCGGCAATGCGGGGACGCAGACGCTGGCGGTGACGGTGCGCGCGCTCGCCACCAACCAGCTCACCCAGTCGAACACGATCCGCGCGATCCGGCGAGAGATCGCGATCGCGCTGCTCAACGGCCTGAGCGTCGCCGCCGCCGTCGGCATCGCGATCGCCGCGGCGGGCAGTGCGCTGCCCGACCTCGGCGGCGGCACGCTGCCGCTGGTCATCGCCGCGGCGATGTTGACCAACATCCTGATCGCCGGGCTGGCGGGGGTGCTGGTGCCGGTGACATTGGAGCGGTTCGGACAGGACCCGGCGGTCGCATCGTCGGTGTTTGTGACGATGGTCACCGACTCGATGGGCTTTCTCGCCTTTCTGGGCCTCGCCACGGTCAGCGGGCTGGTGGGTTGATCGTCGCACCCCGGCGGACCACATCGTCGGGGCAATGCCGCTTCACATCACCAAGGTCGCGTACGGCGCCGACAGCCTCGACGACATCCGCCAGTGGTTTGCGGGCCGCGCCGCGCCTATGGTCACGACGCGGTACATGCCCAAGCGGCACGAAGAGATCGCCGGGCAGGGATCGCTGTTCTGGATCCACAAGCATGCGCTCGTCGCCCGCTCGCCGATCCTCGGCTTCGGCGAGGCGGATGGGGGCCGGATCGCGATCCACATCGACCCCAAGCTGATCCTCGTCCAGGCACGCCCGCGCCGCGCGCATCAGGGCTGGCGCTATCTGGAGGCCGCGGACGCGCCGCTCGACCTGGGGGAGGCCGGGGAGGCGATCGCATCGATGCCGCCGAAGATGATCGGCGAGCTGAGCGCGCTGGCGCTACTTTGATGCGAGTGCCCTGAGCGCATCGCCCTCGACGCGCTGGATCGTCCATTCGTGCATGCCGACCGCGCCCATCGTGCGATAGAAGTCGATCGCAGGCTGGTTCCAGTCGAGCACCGACCATTCGAACCGCGCGCACCCGCGCTCGACGGCGATCCTGGCGAGGTGTATCAGCAGCGCGCGCCCGACGCCTTTGCCGCGCGCGGCGGGGGTAACGTAAAGATCCTCGAGATAGAGGCCGCGCCGGCCCTTCCACGTTGAGAAATTGTGGAACCAGAGCGCGAAGCCTACCGGCTCGCCCTCGACTTCGGCGATCACCGCCTCGGCCGCGGGCGGGTTGGCGAACAGCGCCTCGGCGAAGCTGTCGGGGATCGCCTCAACCGCATCGGGCTCGCGCTCGAACGCGGCGAGTTCGCAGACGAAACGGTGGATGAGCGCGGCGTCGCGGGGTTCGGCGGGGCGGATGGTGGGCGTCATGGCAATGCCGCCTCTGCCACCGGCGCGGCCTGCTTGCCAGTGATTGCCCACAGGCAGCCGCCGATGATGAGCACCGCCCCCGCGATCGTCCACACCGACAGCGTCTCGCCGAACACCAGAAAGCCGAAGATCGAGGCCCAGACGAACGCCGTATATTCGCTCGGCGCCAGCGTGCTGGCGGGCGCGTGGGCATAGGCCCAACCGAGAAAGCCGAGCGACACGACCGCCAGCACCGCTGCGCCCGTAATCTCGATCCAGTGCCCCGCCGGCCAGTCGGAAAGCCACGGCGCACCGATCGCATAGACCCCGGCGACGATCAGCGACTGGAAAAAGGCGATCTCCCCCGGCCCCGCCACCTGCGACTGGCGGCGCATCAGGATGATGTTGAACGCATAGCAGACCGCCGAGGCGAGCACCGTGATCGCGCCGCGAAACGCGTCCGGGCCCATGTCGGCATTGGCCTGTCCCGCAAGAATGACGAGCACCCCCGCAAACGCGACGAGCGAGGCGAAGACGGTCCGCCGCCCCACCGTCTCGCCCAGCAGCCACGCGGCAAGGAACAGCGACAGCAGCGGCGCGATGTGGCTGAGCGCGATCGCCTGCGCCATCGGCACGCGCGCAAGGCCCCAGAAGAACAGCCACGACATGACCGCGGTGATGACCGCGCGCGATGCATGGAGCTTCATCGCCGCGCGCGTCAGCGGCGGGCGGGGCCGCGCGAAATAGGGGGCGCCGCTGACCGCGATGCCGACAAGGTTGCGCCAGAACAGCGCCGAATAGGCGCCGATGCCGAGCACCAGCCCCTTCATGATCGCGTCCATGCCCGAAAACACCGCAATCCCGGCGACCGCAGCGGCAAAGGCGAGGGCGGGGGACGCGGGCCGGCTCAACGGATCGGCACGATCTCAAGGTCGAGCCCGAGCGACGACCATGCGCGGTCGGCGGTGAGGACGGGGAGGCGCAGGCGCCGGGCAAGCGCAAGGCATGCGCGGTCGCCCAGTGACGCGCCGATCGGCTTCGTGGCCGTCCGAAGCCGCGCCGCTTCGACGGCATCGCCTTGTTCGAACGGGAGAACCTTCATTTCCAGCCGGGTCAGACCGTCGGCGACTCGATCGACCTCGAAACCCTGATCGACGGCACGTGACAGCACTTCACCGATATTGATGGCGGACACGCTTGCACCGGTCATCACGGGCAGAACCCGCTCGCGACCCGGCTCGTCGAGGATGACGGCGAGGATCGCCGACGCATCGAGGACGACGCTCATCCCTCGCCCCATTGGCCCGGCGCTCAGCCAGAAACCTGTCGACGGTTTCGCCGGCCTCGACCAGCGGCCGGAACAATGCCTGAACCTCGCGCACCACCTGGGTATAGGTTTTCACGGTGATCGTGCCGGTTTCACCCCGCTCGATGACCAGCCGGTCCCCGTCCTTGATACCGAGTTCGTGGCGCAGTTCGGCCGGGATGACGATCTTGCCGCCGGCGATCACCTTTGCGTGATAGGTCATGACAGGCCCTCCAAGACCTGTCGCATAGCACGGGACCTATCCGGCCGCCACGGCCTTGGCGGTTTCGGTCGCCTCGATCTCGGCGGCCTTGGCCTCGACCAGCTTGACGATGTGATCGACCATGTCGGCGTCCTCGACCGTGTGGTCGGTGACGCCGGACAGATAGACCATGTGCTTGCCCGCGCCGCCGCCGGTCAGGCCGATATCGGTCTCGCGCGCCTCGCCAGGGCCGTTGACGACGCAGCCTAGCACCGACAGGCTCATCGGCGTGCGGATGTGCTGGAGCCGCTCCTCCAGCGTCTGGACGGTGCGGATCACGTCGAAGCCCTGGCGCGCGCACGACGGGCAGGAGACGACGCGCACCCCGCGGTTACGGATGCCGAGCGCCTTCAGGATCTCGAACCCGACGCGTACTTCCTCCTCCGGCTCGGCCGACAGCGACACGCGGATCGTGTCGCCGATCCCGAACCAGAGGAGGCTCCCGATCCCGATCGACGACTTGACGGTGCCACCGATCAGCCCGCCCGCCTCGGTGATGCCGAGGTGCAGCGGACAGTCGGTCGCCTCGGCCAGCCCCTGATAGGCGGCGACGGCGAGGAACACGTCCGAGGCCTTTACCGCGACCTTGTACTCGTGGAAGTCGTGGTCCTGTAAGAGCTTGATATGGTCGAGCGCGCTTTCGACCAGCGCCTCCGGGCAAGGCTCGCCATATTTTTCGAGGAGGTCGCGCTCGAGGCTGCCGGCGTTGACGCCGATGCGAATCGCGCAGCCGTTCGCCTTGGCGGCGCGGACGACCTCCGCCACGCGCTCCGACGAGCCGATGTTGCCGGGGTTGATGCGAAGGCACGCGGCGCCCGCGTCGGCGGCTTCCAGCGCGCGCTTGTAGTGGAAATGGATGTCCGCGACGATCGGCACGCGTGAGGCGCGGACGATCTTGCCCAGCGCCGCGGTCGATTCGACATCTGGGCAGGAGACGCGGATGATATCGACGCCCGCATCCTCGCACCGGCGGATCTGGCTGATCGTCGCGCCGGGGTCGCTGGTCGGCGTGTTGGTCATCGTCTGCACCGTCACCGGCGCATCGCCGCCGACGGGGACGGAGCCCACCATGATCTGGCGGCTCTGGCGGCGCTGGATATCGCGCCACGGTCGGATCGACATTGAAATTTCCCGCAAGGTTTCGGTTACGCGAACGCGATATAGCCGTCCCGAACGAAAGGCGAAAGGCGATCCGCCCGAGCCACGAGAAGGGTCGCCGCTTGCATTCGCCCGTTGCCGCATCGCCCGAGGTCCGCACCGCGCGGCATTACGGCCTCGACTGGCTGCGCATCGCCGCGTTCGGCCTGCTGATCCTCTATCATATCGGCATGGTGTTCGCGCCGTGGCACTGGGTGATCGACACCGACCGCAGCTATCCCGAGCTGATCCCCCCGATGGCGCTCTTGACCCCGTGGCGGCTGTCGCTGTTGTTCGCGGTGTCGGGCTATGCCAGCCGGATGCTGTTCACGCGGTCGGGCGGGGAGGGGCCGTTCGTGCGATCGCGCAACCTGCGCCTGCTCGTGCCGCTGGCATTCGGCATGGTCGTGCTGGTGCCGATCGAGATGTATATCCAGGTCGTCGCGCGCGGCTATCCGCACGGCTACTGGACCTTCTGGACGCGCGATCACTGGCGGATCGGCCAGTTCTATGGCCGTGAGTTCCCGAGCTGGGAGCATCTCTGGTTCGTCGTCTACCTCTGGGCCTACACGCTGGCGACGATGGCGCTGTCGCGGCTCCACCGCCTGCCGGGCCGAAGTGCGGCGGGCTGGCTGGGCAAGGGGTTGCGCATCCTGTGGGCGCCGGTGGCCGTCATGGGCTTCCTGCGTCTCGCGATGCTGTTCACGATCCCCGAGAAGCAGGGGCTGTTCAGCGACTGGCCCGGCCATGCCAGCTATTTCCCGATGTTTCTCTTCGGCTTCACGCTTGCCGCGCAGCCGCGACTGTGGGACGCGATCGAGCGGACGTGGAAACTGGCGCTCGTCGCCGCGGTCGTCAGCGGCGCGTGGATCGTCGCGGCGGAAATGACGTGGCAGGGCGACGCGATCCCGCCGCACTGGGCGATGGCGGCGGAGCGCGGCGCCGACGTCGTCATGGGCTGGACGATGACGCTCGTCCTGTTCCGCCTCGCCGAGCGGTTCTGGAACCGCGACCATCGCTGGCGAAAGACGCTGGGGGAGGCGGTGTTCCCCTTCTACCTCGTCCACCACGCGGCGATCGTGTTCTTCGCGTGGGAGACGCTGCCGCTGCATCTGGGGCCGTGGACGGAGTTCGCGATCCTGCTCGGCGCGACGGCGGCGACGTGCGCGATCTTCTACCTTGTCGGCTCGCGCATCCCGTGGGCGCGCCCGCTGATCGGGCTGCGCCGCGCCGAACCTCAGCCGCCGACGCGCTCGATATCCGCGCCCACCGCCTGAAGCTTCTCCTCCAGCCGCTCGTAGCCGCGGTCGAGGTGATAGATGCGGCTGACCTCGGTCTCGCCATCCGCGACGAGGCCGGCGATGATGAGGCTCATCGAGGCGCGAAGGTCGGTCGCCATCACCTGTGCGCCGACCAGCTTGGTGACGCCGCGCACCACCGCCGAACGGCCCGTCACCTGGATGTCCGCACCCATCCGCGCCAGCTCGGGGACGTGCATGTAGCGGTTCTCGAAGATCGTCTCGGTCAGCAAGCTGGCGCCGTCGGCCTGCGTCAGCATCGACATGAATTGCGCCTGCATGTCGGTGGCGAAGCCGGGATAGGGCGCGGTCGATAGCGTCAGTGGGCGCATGCCCCCGGGGGCGGCGATGCGGAGCGAATCGCGCTTCTCCTCGACCGTCACGCCCGCTTCGGTCAGCGCCGCCAGCGTCGCGCGCATGTCGCCCGCCGCGGCGCCGACCAGCTCCAGGTCGCCGCCGGTGATCGCCGCGGCACAGGCATAGCTGCCCGCCTCGATCCGGTCGGGCATCACCCGGTACGTCGCGCCGTGCAGCCGGTCGACACCCTCGATCGTCAGCGTCTCGCCGCCCACACCGGTGATCCGCGCGCCCATCGCGAGCAGGCAGTTGCACAGGTCGACGATCTCCGGCTCGCGCGCGGCATTGTCGAGGATCGAGGTGCCCTTGCCCAGCACCGCGGCCATGATCGCATTCTCGGTCGCGCCCACCGACACGATCGGGAACGTGTAGCGCCCGCCAGGCAGCCGGCCACCGGGGGCGGTCGCCTTGACGTAACCGGCTGCCAGCTCGATCTCCGCGCCCAGCGCCTCCAGCGCCTTCAGGTGCAGGTCGATCGGGCGGTTGCCGATCGCGCAGCCGCCGGGCAGCGACACCGTCGCCTCGCCCGCACGCGCCAAGAGCGGGCCGAGGACGAGGATCGAGGCGCGCATCTTTCGCACGATGTCGTAGGGTGCGATCGTGCTGGTCAGCCGCTGCGCGCGCATCGTCATCACCCGGCCGAAGTCGGACGGATGCGCGCCCTCGACCATCGTCGATACGCCGAGCTGGTTGAGCAAATGCCCGAACCCGTCGACATCGGCCAGCCGCGGCAGGTTGCGTAGCGTCAGCGGCTCGTCGGTCAGCAGCGCGCACGGCATCAGCGTCAGCGCGGCGTTCTTGGCACCTGAAACGGGAATGCGGCCGGCCAGGCGATTGCCGCCGCGAATGATGATGCGATCCATCCCCGCGCTTTAAGGGCGCGCCGCCCCGCTAGCAACGGGTCGCGACCGCGCCGCCGCGGCACTTGATCGACTTTAATGCGCGCCTTCGAACCCCCTGCTTTTCCTACGGAACAAAAGGGGAGAACCGAAGCGTGCCGGCCCATTGTTTCGCCGACGTCCTTAGCGAGCATATCGACCTGACGCCGGCGGAGCGCGACACGCTCGCAAGGCTGGAGGAGCGAAGCCGCACGATCAAGCGCGGCGGCATCCTTCGCCGCAGCAACGACCGGTCGGGCGAGCTGTTCGTCCTGCGCAGCGGTCTCATGATGACCTATGTCCTGCTGGGCGACGGCAGCCGCCAGATCCTTCGCTTCCATTTTCCCGGCGAGATGCTGGGGCTGTCGGGCATCGTCTATGCCCAGGCGCCCGAAGCGATCTGTGCGGTCGCCGAAAGCGTGGTCTGCCCGTTCGAGCGCAGCGCACTGGCCGAGGTGATCGAGGCGCATCCGCGGCTGGCGTCGATGATCCTCGCCTATGCGCAGGTCGAGCGCGTGTCGCTGACCGACCGGCTGGCGGCGCTCGGCCGCACCTCGGCCAAGGCGCGGGTGGGGGCGCTGCTCCTCGACTGGCGCAGCCGGCTGCGCGCGGGCGACGGGTCGATCGGCGAGAGCTTCTCCCTCGCGCTGACGCAGGAGGAGGTGGGCGACGCCACCGGGCTGACCGCGGTCCATGTCAACCGGATGCTGCGACAGCTGGAGGAGGAGGGGCTGATTGCGCGCGAGGGACAGCGCGTGACGATCCGCGACGAACGCGCGTTGGCGGCGGCGACCAATTATGTCGACCGCTACCGCAATCTCGACCTCGGCTGGCTGCCCGCGGGGCGTTAGGCCCCGCTAGCATTAAGGCTCGGCGTCAGGCGCGTGCGAGCACGCGGTCGGCGACGAAGGGATTGCTCGCCCGCTCGTCGCCGAAGCGGCCAGGCTCGCCATGGCCGGGCAGGAACAGCGTGTCGTCGCCCATCGGCCAGAGCTTGGTCACGATCGCCTCGATCAGCGCGTCGTGATCCCCGAGGGGGAAGTCGGTGCGGCCGATCGACCCCTTGAACAGCACGTCGCCGACGATCGCCAGCTTCGACGGTGCGTGGTGAAAAACCACATGGCCGGGCGTGTGGCCGGGGCAATGCCAGACCGATAACTCAAGGTCGCCGACGGTCACGCTCTCACCCTCGGTCAGCCAGCGATCGGGTTCGAACACGACGCCGCGGATGCCGTAGTTGCGCCCGTCCTCGTCCAGCCGCGCGATCCAGAAGCGGTCGGCCTCGTGCGGGCCCTCGATCGGCACGTCGAGCTTGTCGGCGAGCGGCTTGGCCTCGCCGCAATGGTCGATATGGCCGTGGGTGACGAGGACCTTTTCGACCGTGACGCCGGCCTGTTGAATCGCGCTTTCGATCCGCGCGATGTCGCCGCCCGGATCGACGACTGCTGCCTTCATCGTCGCGGTGCACCAGAAGAGCGTGCAATTCTGCTGGAGCGGGGTGACGGGGATGATCGTCGCGCGAAGCGGGGGCTGGGTCATGCGTCCCCGCATAAGCCGCGGGCGCGCGTCCGACAACGAGGCTTGCCGCGACCGCCCCCGCGCGGCAGGTGAGGGGGATGGGGGCGGACGGACCATATGTGCTTCTGGACGATGCGCGGCCGGGCGGGATCGCGCGGCTGTACTGCGATCCGGCGCGTGTGCTGGTCGCGCGCGAGCCGGGTGAGGTCGCGGGCGTCCTCGAGGCGATCCGCGCGGGGCTGAACGACGGGCTGCACGCGGCGGGGTTCCTTGCGTACGGCGCAGGGGCGGCGTTCGAGGATCGTGCCCCCGCTTCGCTGGGAAATCCGCTGGCGTGGTTCGGGCTGTTCGAGCGGGTGGAGCCTTTCGATCCGCGGACACTACCCGATCCGCGCGGCGCCTGGATCGGCCCGGCCGAGCCGGGCATCGACTTCGCCACCTATGCGGCGCGGCTGGACGAGGTGCTGGCGCTCATCCGCGCGGGCGACATCTATCAGGCGAACCTGACCTTTCCGGCCAGCGCGCGGGTGATCGGCGATCCGCTCGCCGCCTATGCGCGGCTGCGCGCCGCATCGGGGGCGGGATGGGGCGCGGTCGTTTCGACCGGGGAGGCGGTGCATCTGTCGCTGTCGCCGGAGCTGTTCTTTTCGCTTGAGGGCGACCGCCTCACCGCGCGGCCGATGAAGGGCACCGCCCCGCGCGACCCCGATCCTGCCGCCGACCGCGCCGCAGCACAGGCGCTCGCCGCCGATCCCAAGCAGCGCGCCGAAAACCTGATGATCGTCGACCTGATGCGCAACGACCTGTCGCGCGTCGCGGTGGCGGGAAGCGTGAAGGTACCGCGCCTGTTCGAGGTCGAGCGCTATCCGACCGTCCACCAGATGACCTCGACCGTCGAGGCGACGCTCGCCCCCGGCCGCGACGGGGTGGATGTGATGGCGGCGCTGTTCCCCTGCGGCTCGATCACCGGCGCGCCCAAGCTGCGTGCGATGCAGGCGATCGACGCGATCGAGCGCGCCCCGCGCGGTCTCTACACCGGCGCTATCGGCCATTTCGCGCCGGGCGGGGATGCGGCGTTCAACGTCGCGATCCGCACACTGACGTTGGCCAAAGGCAGCGATCGCGCGACGCTCGGCCTCGGTTCGGGCATCGTCGCCGACTCGCGGGCGCCCGACGAATGGGACGAGTGCCTTGCCAAGGGGGCGTTCCTGACGCGGGGGGCGCGCGCGTTCGACCTTATCGAGACGATGCGCTTCGACCCGCGCGAGGGCGTGCTGCTGCTCGAACGGCATCTGGCGCGGATGCGCGAGAGTGCGGCGACGTTTGGCTATCCCTTCGACCGCCATGCCGTGCGCAACGAACTTCAGGCCGCGACCTTTCGCCTGCGCGAGGGCGCGCGCGTGCGGCTGATGCTGAGCCCCAGCGGCGCGGTAGCGATCGAGACGAGCCCGCTGCCGCCCGCGCGGCCCGAGCCGTGGCGCGTCGCGGTGGTGCCGCTGCCCGTCGATCCGGCGGACTTCCGCCTGCGCCACAAGGCCAGCGACCGGCGCTTCTACGACGCGGCGCGCGGGGCCGCCGACGAGGTTGTGTTCGTCGATCCCGATGGCTTCCTGACCGAGGGCAGTTTCACGAGCGTTTTCGTCGAGCGGAACGGCGTGCTGCTGACCCCGCCCGCGACGCATGGATTGCTGCCCGGCATCCTGCGCGCCGAGTTGCTCGCCACTAGCCGGGCAGTCGAGCGCGACCTGACCCCCAACGACCTTATGGGCGGTTTCCTGCTTGGCAACGCGCTGCGCGGGCTGGTTTCGGCGGTTACGGTTGCGGCGTCACAAACGACAAGCGTATAGGCGCGCCGGCGCAACTTCGTGCGCCGCCAACCGAAAGCCCGATCCATGACGCCCTCGACCGCGCTCGGCCGCATCCAGCCCTCCGCCACGCTCGCGATGACCTCGCGCGTGCTCGAGCTGAAGGCCAAGGGCGTCGACGTGATCGGCCTTGGCGCGGGCGAGCCCGATTTCGACACCCCCGATTTCGTGAAGGAGGCCGCGATCCAGGCCATTCGCGACGGGCAGACCAAATATACCAACGTCGACGGCACCGCCGCGCTCAAGAAGGCGATCGTCGAGAAGTTCGCGCGCGACAACGACCTGACCTACACCCCCGACCAGGTAAGCGTGAACGTCGGCGGCAAGCACACGCTGTTCAACGCCCTCGTCGCGACGATCGACCCGGGTGACGAGGTGATCGTGCCCGCCCCCTATTGGGTGAGCTATCCCGACATCGTCCAGTTTGCGGGCGGCACGCCGGTGTTCGTCGCGGCCGGCTCCGACCAGAACTACAAGGTAACGCCCGACCAGATCGAGGCGGCGATCACGCAGAAGACCAAGTGGCTGATCCTCAACTCGCCCTCCAACCCCACGGGCGCGGCGTACAGCGCGGACGAGCTGCGCGCGATCGGCCGGATGCTGGAGCGGCATCCGCATGTCTGGGTGATGGCCGACGACATGTACGAGCACATCACGTATGACGGGTTCGAGTTCGCGACGATCGCGCAGGTCTGCCCGACGCTCTACGACCGCACGCTGACGGTGAACGGCTGTTCCAAGGCCTATTCGATGACCGGCTGGCGCATCGGCTTCGCCGCGGGCGCGCCGTGGCTCATCAAGGCGATGGCGAAGCTCCAGTCGCAGTCGACCTCCAACCCCTGTTCGATCGCGCAGGCGGCGGCGGTGGCGGCGCTCAGCGGGCCGCAGGACTTCCTCGTCGAGCGGGCGACGGCGTTCCAGAAGCGCCGCGACCTGGTGGTGGGCATGCTCAACGCGATTCCGGGCGTGACCTGTCCGACGCCGGAGGGCGCCTTCTACGTCTATCCCGACCTGTCGGGGGTGATCGGCAAGACGACGCCGAAGGGGGAGCTGCTCGACACCGACGAGAAGATCGTCGGCTATCTCCTCGACGAGGGGCGCGTGGCGGCGGTGCATGGCGGGGCGTTCGGCCTCTCGCCGGCACTGCGCATCAGCTACGCGACCAGCGATGACCTGCTCCGCACCGCGTGCGAGCGGATCGGCGAGGCGATCAGCGCGCTTCGCTGACGCGCTTACGCGCCGAGAGGCACACCCAAACCAAACTGCAACATGAACGGGCGGTCCACCGTCCGTTCAACCCGAATCGCTACAACGGCCCGCGAGCTTCGAGGCTCGAAGGGATCAACGGGCATTCGCCCCCGGCCAAAGGGACTGACGATGACGAACAAGACGCGCGCCGGCTTTCTCCGGCACTTCCTCTCGGGCTTCGCGCTGGGCGCGGTGGCGCTGGTCGGGCTTCAGATCGCGCAGCCCGAGGACCAGCCGCTCTATCCGCCGGTCAGCGCCGACGCATCGGTCACGCCTGCGGTCAGCTGACCCGCGACCCCTCGACCGCGCGTTTCGCCCATTGGAACAGCGGCGGCTCGGCGGGCGCATGCCGCACCGGCCGCACCTGATCACGTATCGATTCGGCGAACAGCCTGAGTTCGTTCTCGTCGAGCGGGCGCGCATCGCGCACCGCTTCCACCAGCAGTGGATGAAAGATCGTCACGGTTACATCCCCGAACGCGATTACAGGCCCCGCCCCTAAACGTGCCGTGCGTCACTGGCGTTGCATCCTTGGTCGCCACTGGACGCTTTTCCTTTGCTCTCCGGCGCACCATCTTGGGGTTGAACGAAGGAGGCCATGATGAAGCCGTTCTGGATCGCCGGTCTGGCCGGTGCCGCTACCGTCGGACTCGCCCTCACCGCCGCGCCGGGTCATGCCGAGCGCGCCGTACCGATCCCCGCCCCCGCCGCGGACGTGCCCGCGGGCAAGGGACGCGCCGTCGCGGTGCTGGCGGGCGGCTGCTTCTGGGGTATGGAGGCGGTGTTCGAGCAGGTGAAGGGCGTCACCGATGTCACCAGCGGCTATGCCGGCGGGGACAAGGCGACCGCCAATTACGGCGCGGTGTCGACCGAGCGGACGCGCCATGCCGAAGCGGTGCGGATCACCTACGACCCCAGCGTCGTCAGCTATGGCCGGCTGCTCCAGCTCTATTTCTCGGTCGCGCACGACCCGACGCAGCTCAACCGGCAGGGGCCGGACAGCGGGCCCAGCTATCGCTCCGCCATCTTCCCGCAATCGCGCGAGCAGGCGGCGGTCGCGGCGCGCTATATCGCGCAGCTCAGGAAGGCGAACCCCTATGGCGGCAAGCCGATCGTGACGCGGATCGAGCAGGGCGGCTTCTTCCCGGCGGAGGCCGAGCATCAGGATTTCGCGCGCCGCAATCCGCGCCATCCCTACATCCTGCGCTGGGACGTGGCGAAGGTCGCGGCGCTCAAGGCTGCCTATCCCAAGCTGGTGCACGGCTGAAACTTTCGCCGCTGCGGTGCGTCATGCCCCCGACAACGGAGGACTGACATGAACGAGAATATCGTCGAAGGGACCATCCGCGAACTGGGTGGCAAGGCCAAGCAGACGCTGGGCTCGGCCGTGGACGACAAGAGCCTCGAGGCCGAGGGCGCAGCCGATTCGGCCGAGGGTCGCGGCCAGAAGTCGCTGGGCCATTTCCAGGCCGCGATCGAGGATACGCTGGAGCCTGCGCTCGAGTTCGCGCGTCGCCAGCCGCTCGCCGCGATCGGCATCGCTGCCGCTGCCGGCGCCGCGCTATTCGCCGCGTTCGGCCGCAAGCCGGAATAAAAAGTCGCTGAGCCTCGGCGCGTCAGGTCGCGTCGAGGTTCATCGCGATCGAAATCCGCTCGCGTGTGCCGCCGTGCGGGCGGACCCCATGGCGGAGCCAGGCGGGGAAAACGACAAGGTCGCCCGCCTTGGTCGGTATTCGCCGGTCGGGTAATTGCGGCTGTCCGTCGCTGCCTATCATGCGAAAGCCCGCCATCCGCGCCTGTGGTAGTGGAAAGCGCGGGTCCTCGAGATAGAGCTCGCCGCCGCTATCGCCGGCATCGGCCATATCGATGTAGAACACCGCGGCCCAGAGCACGCCCGGATGTGCATGGCTCATGTTGAGCGCGCCGGGGGGCGAGACGTTCGCCCACATGCGGACGCTCCATTCGACCGAAGCCGTGTCGCGGCCGTCGAAATGCGACAGCCGCTTCGCCAGCCGGATCGCGAGGTCGGCGACGTTTCGGGCGGCCGGACCGCCCCAGTCGAGCATGTCCGTCGCCGAATGCCAGCCGCCGACATTGGAGCGGTCGACGCCCGCATGGCTCGCCCGCCGCGCGCGCACCACCTCGGCAAGCGCGGCACAGGTCGCCGACGGATCGGTGACCTGTGCGTGCAGTACCGGCGTCTCGAACAGGCCGAGCAGCGCCGCACGTGCCTTGAGCTCGCCGGCGCCGCTCATCGCCCTCAGTCCTCGCGGCCGGGGACGTCGTGGTTCATCGGCTCTTCGCCCTTCGCCTTCTCGGCGTTGTAGCGCTCGATCGCCTCCATCGTCACGCGGCGCGCCTCGTCGCGGTCACCCCAGGTGCCGATGCGAACCCACTTCTTCTTTTCGAGGTCCTTGTAGTGGGTGAAGAAGTGCTCGATCTGCTCGAACACGATCTCGGGCAGGTCGTCCTTGCCGTCGACCTTGGTGTAATAGGGGAAGGTCGAATCGACGGGCACGCAGACCAGCTTCTCGTCGCCGCCGGCCTCGTCCTCGAGGTTCAGCACCGCGATCGGGCGGGCGCGCACGACGCAGCCGGGGATGAACGGGCTGCGCGCGACGACCAGTGCGTCGAGCGGATCGCCGTCGGGGCTCAGCGTGTGCGGCACGAAGCCGTAGTTTGCCGGATAGCGCATCGGCGTGTGCAGGATGCGGTCGACGAACAGCGCGCCCGATGCCTTGTCGAACTCGTACTTCACCGGCTCTCCGCCGGTCGGCACTTCGATGATAACGTTGAGATCGTCGGGCGGCGACTTGCCGACGGGCACCTTGTCGATGCGCATGGTCCAAACTCCCTGATAAGACTTTGGCGATGCGCATAGGCATTCGGTGCGGCGCGTCAATGCTGCGCCGCACCGATTGTCGCTCGTCTTGCGCCGGTCAGCGCCGACGCTGCGCCATCACTTCGCCGAGAGCAGTCGGTCGAGGCCGCTTTCGCCCGTCCCGATCTTTTGCGCACGCGGATAGCGAAGGCCGCCGCGGTAATCGATCACCGCCTCGCGATAGCGGTCGTCGTGCTTGAGCAAGAGCTTGATCGGCGCCTGCCCGCCCTTGTTGGCGGTGATCGCCGCCTTGAGCACGTCGGGCGTGTACGCCGCGCCGTTCACCGACACGACCTGTGTCGCCACGTCGATCCGCTGCTCGAACGCCGGACCGTCCCAGCGGACGGCGGTGACCGCGCCTTCCTTGCCGATCGTCAGGCCGAGCGAATAGAAGAAGTCGGCGGATCCCTCCTTCTCGGCGCTCTTCAGATAGGGCGACTGATCCTCGGTATAGACGATGCGGTAGCCGTTCTTCTCGAACCCGGCGAGCGGCGCGCGCTTGTTCACCTGATAGACGCGCTCGTCGAGGAAGCTGCGCCAGTCATAGGGCTGGATGCCCTCCAGCGTCTTGACCACGTCGTCGAGATTGTAGGTCAGCACGCCCCAGTCGCCGTCGCGCATCCCGAAGAAGGCGCGCGCGAAATCGTCCATCGACTTCCTGCCGCCCGACAGCTCGCGCAGCTTGGCATCCGCGTCGAGCCAGATCAGCAGCCCCTCGTTGTAGTAATCCTCGCTGCGCTGATAGCTGACCCAGCCCTTGGGCCGGCGGGCGGAGATGATCGGGTCGTTGGTGGTGTCGATCATCGGGCGCCAGTCGCGGCCGGGGCGATTGTCGAGGCTGGCCCAGATCGAGGCCATCATGTCGAGCGTGTCCTGCTTCGACACGAGGCCCGAGCGCGCCTGGAGGACATAGCCCCAGAACTGCGTCTGCCCCTCGTACACCCACAGCATCGAGTTGCGCATCGGCGTCTTGAAGTCCGGGGTCCATAGGTCCGCGCCGCGGCGGAACTTGCCGTCCCAGCTATGCGTGAACTCGTGCGGCAGCAGGTTGCGGCGGCCGGGTCCATCGTTCCACTTGGTGAAATAGCCCGAGGGGACGCCGTTTTCCGAGCTGCGATGATGTTCGAGGCCGATGCCGCCCATCTGGTCGGTGATCGCGAACAGGAACTCGTAATGATCGTAATGCTGCGCGCCGAACAGCTTGACCGCCTGTTCGGCGAGGCGCTGGTGCGCGGCGACCTGCTCGGGCGTCGCGGCCAGCTCCTCGGGCTTGTCGGCGAAGACGTTGAGGTCGACCCGGTCGCTCAGCTTGAACTCGCGATAATAGCGGCCGGCGAACACGGGCGAGTCCTGCAAGGTCTCGTAGCTCGTCTGCTGATAGGCATAGGTCTGGCCGTTCCGGGTCGAGGGCAGCCCCGACGCCGCGGTCCAGCCGGCGGGATATTTCACGTTCGCCTGAATGGGGATGCGGCGCGTGTAGTAGCCGGCGGGGTAGAGGCTGACCGCTTCCCACTGGACGTTCAGCATGTTGGGGGCGACCATGATCCGGCCCTGATCCGCCTTGGTCGCGGACAGGAACTCGAAGCTGGCCTCGACGCTCTTCACGCCCGCCGGCACGTCGAAGTGAAAGGCGTAGACGTCGGCCGGATCGCGTTTCCACGGCAGTACCTTGCCATTGGCGCGGATTACGAGGCCGGCAAGCTTCTCGATCTGGCCGCGCGGGGCGTGGTTGCCGGGCAGCCATTCGGGCATCAGCAGCGTCATGCGACCCGCCTGCGCCACCGGCACGGTTTCCTTCACGCGAAAGATCGCTCGGTCGATGTCGGTCGCGTCGACGTCGAGGCGGATGACCCCCGGATAGTCGACATCGCGCGGCGCGGGGATCGTGTCCTCGAACGGCAGCGGCTGGGGCATCGAATTGCCCTGCTGTGCAAGCGCCGCGGCGGACGAGGCAAGCAGGATGGCGGCGAACGCGAGACGACGGCGCATAGGGGCCTTTCGGATGGGGAGGGGATTTGGCCGCAGTAAAGACCCGTCCGGCCGCGGCATCAAGACGGTTTCGCGTGATATTGTCACAGCTTCTACCGAACGCTCTTCACGCGGCGCTTACCATTGCTGCGCTAGGGCAGAGGCCATGTATCACGATACACGCCTTGCCGCCCGCGCAGCCGACCCGCGCCCCAAGTCGGCGGTGTCGACGGGCTGTGGCCTTGCCGGGCTGGCGGGGCTGCTGACCTGGACCGGCATCGCCAAGTTCTACGGAATGGACGGGCCGTTCTCGGCGCTCACCAACCTCGCCGCCTGCGGGTTGCCGATGGTCCTGTGGGCTTTGCTGGTCGACAAGGTCCACCGCCATGCCTCCACCGGCCTCGACTGGTCGAACCCGAAACCGTGGCGCGAGACGTTCGAGATCAGCCTGACGCGGCTGGCGGGGCTGTGGGTGACGTGGGGGGCGATCGGCCTCATCTATTTCAGCGTGCGCGTCTATCATGACGGCATGTTCGGGTTCGCGATGGCGTGTTTTCAGGCGATCGCGCCGTGGCTGTTCGCGCTGTCGATCCCGTACATCTTCCTCATCGACCGCGTGACGGTGGAGCCGCGCGACGGCACCTGGCATTTCGGTGCGTGGGTGATGGGGCTGGACGAGGAGATCGACCGCACCGCGATCGCGCATCATGCGCGCGCCTGGGCGGTGAAGGGCTTCTTCATGGCGTTCATGCTGGCGATCGTGCCCGGCGGGTTCGGCGCGTTCATCCGCGGCGACATGAGCGAGGTGCTGTCGAGCCCCACGGCGCTCGCCATGTGGCTCATCACCTTCATGTTCATGATCGACGTGGCGTTCGCGACGGTGGGCTATGTCCTGACGATCAAGCCGCTCGACGCGCACATCCGCACCGCCAACCCTTTCGCGGCGGCGTGGATGGCGGCGCTGATCTGCTATCCGCCGTTCATCCTGATGGGCGACGGCGGGCCGCTCGACTATCATCAGGGGACCAATGGCCCGGACGGTTGGGCGGTGTGGTTCGCGGGGCACCCCGTCCTCCTGTCGGTCTGGGGCGCGGTGCTGGTCGGGCTGACGGGCATCTATGCCTGGGCGACGATGGCGTTCGGCTTCCGCTTCTCGAACCTGACGCATCGCGGCATCCTGACGCACGGGCCCTATGCCTTTTCCAGGCATCCGGCCTATCTGTCAAAGAACCTGTTCTGGTGGCTGGCGGTGCTGCCGATGCTGCCCGCGAACGGCGACTGGCAGGACGGCGTGCGCAACACGCTGCTGATGGCGGTGGTGAGCGGCGTCTATTACTGGCGCGCGAAGACCGAGGAACGGCATCTGGGCCTCGATCCTGCATACCGCGATTATAGCGCATGGATGGCGCGCAATGCCGCGATCCCGCGTTTCTTCACGTGGCTGGGTGGCGCGCGGCGGCCGCTTGTGCAGGCGGGGGAAACCACCTAGCGTCTTAGCGATGCGATACACCCTGACGCTGCTTGCCGGCCTTTCGACACTCGGTACGGCGGCGGCGGCGCAGGAGTATCGCCCGCCGTTCCGCCCCGACACGCTGAAAAGCCCGGCGGGCCGGTCGAGCGAAGTGCTGGTGCTCGGCACCGCGCATCTGTTGGGCTGGCCCAAGGGGTTCGACCCCGCGATCCTCTCGCCCCTCCTCGACAGGCTGGCGGCATGGCGGCCGACCGGCATCGCCACCGAGGACCTGTCGGGCCTGCAATGCGACGCGCTGCGCCGCTATCCGCAGCGTTATGCCGATACGGTGAAGACCTATTGCTGGGACCCGGCCCCCGCCGCCAAGGCGACCGGCCTGTCGGTGCCTGAAGCGACGGCCGAGGCGGAGGGGTTGCTGGCAGAGTGGCCCGCCAACCCGAGCGCGGCGCAGCGGCGCCGCCTCGCCGCGCTGTTCCTGGCGGGCGGCGAGCGTGGGTCGGCGCTCGTCCAGTGGCTGCGCCTGCCCGCGGGCGAGCGGCGTGTGGGTGACGGGCTGGACGATGCGCTCATCGCCTATCTCCGAACCTATGCGAAGCGGCCGAACGAGACCGGCATGATCGGTGCGGTGCTGGCGGCGCGGCTGGGGCTGGAGCGGCTTTACAGCGTCGACGATCACAGCGCCGATACCCCCGACCCCGCCGACCAGAAGGCGCAAGGCGAAGCGATCATGCGCGCCTGGGACAATCCGGCGAGCAAGGCGCGGCGGGCGGAGGACGAGCGGCTCCAGGCGGGGCTGGCGAAACCCGGCGGGGTGCTGGCCTATTACCGCGCGATCAACCGGGCCGACATGCCGACGCTCGTCTATCGCTCCGATTTCGGCGCGGCGCTGGCCGAACCGTCGCCGCAGCGGTTCGGCGCGGGCTATGTCGGCTATTGGGAGACGCGCAACCTGCGCATGGTCGGCAACATCCGCGACGTGCTGGGCCAGCATCCCGGCATGCGGATGCTGGCGATCGTCGGCCTGTCGCACCGCGGCTATTACGAGGCGTATCTGAACCAGATGCACGACGTGCGGCTGGCCGACCCAGCAAAGGTCCTGCGTTAGAAGCGGTTTTCCCAGTAGATGCCGGTGGCGTCGCCATCCCACTGGGCGTGATAGCGCTCCAGCAGGCGTTCGGCGGGCACCTTGCCCGAGCGGACGATCTCGTTCAGCGGTTCGAGGAACCCCGTCTCGTCGTCGCCCGAGCCATTGCGTCGCGCGCGGGCGGCCAACCCGCGATGCGCGATGGCGAGCACGTCCTTGGCGATGTCGCGCAGCTTGCCGCCGCCGGGCAGCGGGGCGTCGAGCGCGAGACGGGGGACGTCGTTGCGAAGCGCCTCCCGCTCCTCCATCGACCAGCCCTTGACCAGGTCCCATGCGGCATCGAGCGCGCCCTGGTCGTAGAGCAGCCCGACCCACAACGCCGGCAGCGCACAGATACGGCCCCACGGTCCGCCATCGGCGCCGCGCATCTCCAGGAACGTCTTGAGCCGCACTTCGGGGAACGCCGTCGACAGGTGATCGGCCCAGTCGTCGATCGTCGGCTTCTCCCCCGGCAGGACCGACAGCTCGCCCTTCAGGAAGTCGCGGAAGCTGAGGCCCGCGGCATCGATGTAGCGGCCACCCCGATAGACGAAGTACATCGGCACATCGAGCGCGTAGTCGGCGTACCGCTCGTACCCGAACCCGTCCTCGAACACGAAGGGCAGCATCCCCGTGCGGTGCGGGTCGGTGTCGGACCAGATGTGGCTGCGGTAGGAGAGCATCCCGTTCGGATGTCCCTCGGTCAGCGGCGAATTGGCGAACAGCGCGGTCGCCAGCGGCTGGAGCGCGAGGCCGACGCGAAACTTCTTCGCCATGTCGGCCTCGCTCGAATAGTCGAGATTGACCTGGATCGTGCAGGTCCGGAGCATCATGTCAAGGCCCATCGACCCCACCCGCGGCATGTGCCGCAGCATGATCGCATAGCGCCCCTTGGGCATGATCGGCAGTTCAGCGCGCGCCTTGTCCGGCCACATGCCGAGGCCGAGAAAGCCGAGGCCGAGCTTCTCGCCCACCGCCTTCACCTGTTCCAGGTGGCGGCCGGTCTCGGCACAGGTCTGGTGCAGGTTCTCGAGCGGGGCGCCCGACAGTTCGAGCTGGCCCGCGGGCTCCAGGCTGACGGTGCCGTCGGGACCGGCGAGCGCGATCACGTGGCCGTTCTCCTCCACCGGCGTCCAGCCATAGGGGGTGAGCGCCATCAGCAGGTCGCGGATGCCGCCGGGCTCGTCATAGCTGGGCGCACGGAAATCGTCGGTGCGATAGACGAACTTCTCGTGCTCGGTGCCGATGCGCCAGCGGTCGGCGGGCTTCTCGCCGCGCGCGAAATAATCGAGGAGCTGCGCCCGATCCTCGATCACCGGGGATTTATTGACCGATACCGTTTTGGTGCTCATGGCGCGCCTCTACGCCCGGGCGCGGCACCGCGCCAGCGTCATTTCGCGCCCGCCATTTCGAGGACGACGGCCCATTCCTCCGGGCTCACGCGGCCGACCGACAGCCGCGAATACTTGACGAGCTCCATCTCGGCGAGGCGCGGTTCGGCCTTCACCATTTTGAGCGTCACGGGTTGGGGCAGCGGTTCGACCGGGCGGCACTCGACCGAGACCCAGTTGCCCTCGTCGCCGTCCTTCTTCGCCTCGCGCGCGATCTCCATGATCCCGACGATCTGGAGGCCGATATTGCTGTGATAGAAAAACGCGCGGTCGCCGACCTTCATCTCGCGCAGGTTGCGCGCGGCGGTGTGGTTGCGCACGCCGTCCCACTCGGTCCTCCCGTCGCGGACAAGGTCGTCCCAGCCGAACACGTCCGGCTCCGATTTCATCAGCCACAGCGCCAAGGGCGTCCGTCCTTTCCGTTCATCTACTAAACTGTCGGTGAACACCCGGTTCGCGGGCCGTTCAGCGCGACTCGATTATGCCACGCGCTATCGTCGCGGCGAACCGTGCGTTCAACCCCGGACCACGCAGCTTGCGACCTTGTTTGAGGAGGCTAGACCCATGTCCATCATGAAGAAGGCGACGCTCGGACTCGTCGCGGGCGCGACCATGCTGACCGCCGCCGCCCCGGCCGAAGCGCAGTGGCGCCGCTATCACCGCGACCGCGGCGGCGATGCCGCGGCGGCGGCGATCATCGGCGGCGTCGCCGGGCTGGCGATCGGCAGCGCGATCGCCAACGACCGCTATCGCGACCGTGGCTATTACGATCGCGGCTATTACGACCGCGGTTATTACAATGGCGGCGGCTATTATGACGGCGGCTATTACGGGCCGCGCTATCGCGGCGGGTACAATGGCTATTACGCCGCGCCGCGTCGCTATTATCGCCCGCGCTGCTTCACGCGCTGGCAGTACGACCCGTATATCGGCCGCCAGGTGCGCGTCCGCTATTGCTGATGCGTTTATCGATCCGGTCCAGCGTTGCTGGACCGGAGAGCGGCACCGGCCCGCT
>CAJYLT010000082.1 GCA_913775795.1 uncultured Sphingomonas sp.
TCGGCGACGAGAAGAACGGCGCGCGCCGCTGGATCGGCCTTGGCTTCACGCAGTTCCAGCCGTCGGAGTTCCTGAAACCATTCTTCGTCGTCGCGATCGCGTGGCTGCTCTCGCTGCGCGCGCGCGACCCTGACTTGCCGCTGTTCCCGATCACGATGGCGCTGACCGGCCTCATCGGCGGTCTGCTGATGCTCCAGCCCGATTTCGGGCAGACGGTGGTGTTCGTGACCGTGTGGGTGACGATGCTGCTGATCGCGGGCACCAGCCCGAAGGTGATCGGCGCGCTGGGCGGCGTCGGCCTGGGCGGCATCGTCGCGGCCTATTTCCTCTACAACACTGCACGCGTCCGCATCGACGCGTTCCTGTTCCCCGACCCGGACAAGGCCATGTCGGACCATTACCAGACCGACATGGCCCACGCGGTCATCACCGGCGGCGGCTTTACCGGCACGGGGCCGGGCGGCGGCATCGTCAAGTTCAAGCTGCCCGAGGCGCATACCGATTACATCTATTCGGTGATCGGCGAGGAGTTCGGGCTGATCGCGTGCATGATTATCGCGGCGCTGTTCCTCGCGCTCGTCGTCCGCGTGTTCGTGAAGCTGCTGGACGAGGAGGACGCGTTCCGCCTCTTCGCCGCATCGGGCCTCGCCGTCCAGTTCGGGCTTCAGGCGCTCATCAACATGGCGGTCAACACCGGCATCGCCCCGTCCAAGGGGATGACGCTGCCGTTCATCAGCTATGGCGGGTCGTCGATGATCGCGCTGTCGATCGGCTTCGGACTGCTGCTCGCCTTCACGCGCCGGAACCCGTATCTGAAGCGATCGCCCTATAGCGTCAGGTTGAACCGTCCGTGAGCATTCCGCGTCATTACGTCCTCGCCGCCGGGGGTACCGGCGGCCATATGGTCCCCGCCGCCGCGCTGGCCGCCGAGCTGATGCGCCGCGGCCATCACGTCGCGCTGGTCAGCGACGAGCGCGGCGTGCGCTTCCCCGGCCTGTTCGACGGGGTGCAGACGCACGTGCTGCCCGCCGGGCGGCTGGCGGGCGGGCCGCTCGGCTGGCTGCGCGCGGGGCGCAAGATGCTCGCCGGTCGGTCGATGGCGGTCGAACTCTATCGCAGCTTCAAGCCCGCCGCCGTCATCGGCTTCGGCGGCTATCCTGCGTTTTCGGCGCTGGCGGCGGCGTTCAAGCTGAAGATCCCGACGATCGTCCACGAACAGAATGCCGTCCTCGGCCGCGTCAACCGGCTGGTCGCGGGCAAGGTCGATGCGATCGCGACCAGCTATGCCGATGTCGAGCGGCTGAAGCCCTCGTACGAGCGCAAGGTGCATCTGGTCGGCAATCCGGTGCGCGATCAGGTGCTCGACCTGCGCGACCGCCCCTATCCCGAGCTGGACGAGGACGGCATCTTCCGCGTCCTCGTGACCGGCGGCAGCCAGGGGGCGAGCATCCTCAGCGACGTGGTGCCCGACGGGCTTGCGCTGCTCCCCCCGCATTTCCGCGCCCGGCTACAGGTCACGCATCAGGCGCGGCCCGAGGATATCGACGGCGTGCGTCAGCGCTATGCCGAGCATGGCATCCCCGCCGAGATCGCCACCTATCTGCCCGACCTGCCCGAGCGGCTAGCCTGGGCGCATGTCGTGATCGCGCGAGCGGGTGCCTCGACCCTCGCCGAGCTGACCGCCGCGGGCCGCCCCGCCATCCTCGTCCCGCTGCCCAGCGCCACCGACGACCACCAGACCGCCAATGCGCGCGAGATCACGCTGGCGGGCGGCGCCCGCACGATCGCGCAAGGCGCCTTTACTGCACAGGAACTCGCCAAGCAGATGCAGAAGCTCGGGCTCGAGCCCCAGTCGCTCGCCAACGCCGCGGCGCGCGCGAAGGCGTGCGGCCGCCCCCGCGCCGCTACAGCGCTCGCCGATCTGGTCGAGCATATCGACGCGCCTTCGCTGCTCGGCGCGCCGCGTCCGCTGGCGGTGCCGGCATGAGGGGGGTCGCGACCGATATCGGCACGATCCATTTCGTCGGCATCGGCGGCATCGGCATGTCGGGGATTGCCGAGGTGATGCATAATCTCGGCTACCGCGTGCAGGGCAGCGACGTGGCCGAGGGTTACGTGGTGGAGGGCCTGCGCTCGCGCGGGATCCCCGTCACGATCGGCCACGCCGCGGCGAATGTGGAGGGGGTGGCGGTCGTCGTCACCTCGACCGCGATCCAGCGCGGCAATCCTGAGGTCGAGGCGGCGCTGAACGAGCGCATCCCCGTCGTCCGCCGCGCCGAGATGCTCGCCGAGCTGATGCGCCTCAAATCGACGATCGCGGTCGCGGGGACGCATGGCAAGACGACGACGACCAGCATGGTCGCCGCTTTGCTCGATGCCGGCGGCGTCGATCCGACCGTTATCAATGGCGGCATCATCAACAGTTACGGCTCCAACGCCCGCCTCGGCGAGAGCGACTGGATGGTGGTCGAGGCGGACGAGAGCGACGGCAGCTTCCTGCGCCTCGACGGCACCTATGCCATCGTCACCAATATCGATCCCGAGCATCTCGACCATTATGGGTCGTTCGAGCGTGTTAAGGACGCGTTCGTCGAGTTCGTCGAGAACGTCCCCTTCTACGGCGCGGCGGTGCTCTGCCTCGACCACCCGGAGGTGCAGGCGATCATCCCGCGCGTGCGCGACCGGCGGATCGTCACCTATGGCTTTTCGGCGCAGTCGGACGTGCGCGGCGTCAACGTCACCCCGCACGCGGGCGGAAACCGGTTCGAGGCGATCGTGCGCGGCCGCGACGGCGCCCAGCGGTCGATCGAGAATATCGAGCTGCCGATGCCCGGCCGGCACAATGTCCAGAACGCACTGGCGGCGATCGCCGTCGCACTCGAACTCGGCATCGACGACAGGACGATCGAGAAGGGCTTCGGCGCGTTCACCGGCGTCAAGCGGCGCTTCACCCGCATGGGTGAGGTCGCAGGCGCGACGATCATCGATGATTACGGCCACCACCCGGTCGAGATCCGCGCGGTGCTCGCCGGTGCGCGAGAGAGCGGGCAGGGCCGGGTCATCGCCGTCGTCCAGCCGCACCGCTACAGCCGGCTCGGAAACCTGATGGACGAGTTCGCACAGGCCTTCAACGACGCCGACATCGTCTATGTCGCGCCCGTCTATGCCGCGGGCGAAGCGCCGCTCGAGGGCGTCGATGCAGAGGCGCTGGCCGAACGCATCCGCCAGCGCGGGCATCGCTCGGCCCAGGCGATCGGCGGCGCGGATGCGCTGGCCGAGGCCTTGGCAGGCGATCTGCGCGCCGGCGATCAGGTGATCTGCCTCGGCGCGGGCGACATCACCAAATGGGCCGCGGGCCTTGCCGACGCGATCCGGGCGGTGCCGGCATGAGCGACTGGTTCTCCACCGCGATCGAGATGCAGCGCGAGATCTTGGCGGCCCAGCGGGCGCAGGTCGAGGCGGGGCGGCAGGCGCTGAACAGCGCCGAACCGCTGATCGCCGCGCAGGAAGCGACCGCCAAGGCGGCCGAAGCGAACCTTGCCGCGTGGCAGGCGTGGATGCAGTTCTGGAGCGGGAAGCGGTGACGACCTCGCTCGCCCCCGACCTGCCCGCGGTGCGCGGCCGGCTGACGCCGCACGCGCCGCTCGCCCCGCTCGTCTGGTTCAAGGCGGGCGGCGCGGCTGAGTGGCTGTTCGAGCCGGCGGATGTGGACGACCTGTCGGCGTTCCTCGCCGCGCTCGACCCCGCGGTGCCGGTGATGGCGCTCGGCCTCGGCTCGAACCTGATCGTCCGCGACGGCGGCGTGCCGGGCGTCGTCGTGCGGCTTGGCAAGCCCTTCGCCGGCGTCGAGCGGCTGGACGAGACGACGCTCAGATGCGGCGGCGGGGCGAGCGGGATCCTCGTCTCCTCGACCGCGCGCGACGCGGGGATCGGCGGGGTGGAGTTCCTGCGCTCGATCCCCGGCACCGTCGGCGGGTTCGTCCGCATGAACGGCGGCGCCTATGGCCGCGAGGTGAAGGACGTGCTGGTCGAGGCGGAGGTGGTGCTGCGCTCGGGCGAGCGGGTGACGCTCACCAACACGGACCTCGACTACACCTATCGCCACAGCAACCTGCCCGATGGCGCGGTGGTCGTGTCCGCCACCTTTCGAGGCGAGCCCGCCGAGCCGCAAGCGATCCAGGCGGAAATGGACCGCATCGCCGCTGCGCGCGAGGCCTCGCAGCCGCTGCGCACCAAGACCGGCGGCTCGACCTTCAAGAACCCGCCGGGCGAGAAGGCATGGGCGCTGGTAGATGCCGCGGGCTGCCGCGGCCTTCGACACGGCGGCGCGCAGGTGTCGGAGAAGCACACCAATTTCCTCATCAACACCGGCAATGCCACCAGCGCGGAGATCGAGGCATTGGGCGAGGACGTACGCGCCCGCGTCAAGGCCGCATCGGGCATCGAGCTGGAATGGGAAATCCAGCGGGTAGGAGTATCGTCGTGAGCGCATCGCCCCTCCACATCGCCGTGCTGATGGGCGGCTGGTCGGCCGAGCGCGAGGTGTCGCTGATGAGCGGGGCGGGGGTCGCCGACGCGCTCGAAATGCTCGGCCACCGCGTTACCCGCATCGACATGGGCCGCGACGTGGCGCTTCGGCTGGCGGAGGCGAAGCCCGACCTCGTCTTCAATGCGCTGCACGGCACGCCGGGCGAGGACGGCAGCGTGCAGGGGATGCTCGACCTGATGGGGCTGCGCTACACGCATAGCGGCCTCGCCACCTCGGTCATCGCGATCGACAAGCAGCTGACCAAGCAGGCGCTGGTGCCGCACGGCATCCCCATGCCCGGCGGCCGGATCGTCAGGAGCGAGGAGCTGCACGAGCGCGACCCGCTGCCGCGCCCCTATGTGCTGAAGCCGGTGAACGAAGGGTCGTCGGTCGGCGTCGCGATCGTCACCGACGAGAGCAATTACGGCAATCCGATCGCCCGCGATGCGAAGGGGCCGTGGGCCGAGTTCGACGAGCTGCTCGCCGAACCCTTCATCCGCGGGCGCGAACTGACGACTGCGGTGCTGGGCGACCGCGCGATGGGCGTGACCGAACTGAAGCCCAAGACCGGCTTCTACGACTACGAATCCAAATATACCGACGGCCTGACCGAGCATGTCTATCCCGCCGACATCCCCGACGACGTGGCGCAGGCGTGCGAGGCGATCGCGGTCGAGGCGCACCGCCTGCTCGGCTGCAAGGGCGCCTCGCGCTCCGATTTCCGCTGGGACGATAGCCAGGGCGTCGCCGGGTTGTTCCTGCTCGAGGTGAACACGCAGCCGGGCATGACCCCGCTCAGCCTCGTCCCCGAACAGGCGCGGCACCGGGGCATGTCGTATCCCGAACTGGTGCAAGCCATTGTGGACGAGGCCATGAAGGAAGCGCAGGGATGAGCCGGATGGAACAGCGCCGCACCGCCCAGCGCCGCCCCGCGCCCAAGGGAAAGGGGAGCAGCCGCAAGCCCGGCGGGCGCAAGCCGCGTGCGGGGCTGCTCGACCGGATGATCGCGGTGATGCCGGTGTCGGAAGCGACGCTGCGCCGCGTGTTCGGCTGGGGCTTCACGATCGCGATCGGCGGGACGGCGATCGGCGTCGCCACTTTCTTCGGCGTGCCTGGCATGATCGGCACTGCGATCGCCGAGGGGATGGGTCGGGCGGGCCTTCGCGTCGAGCAGGTCGAGGTGACGGGGCTCAAGCGCATGGACCGGATGGCGGTCTATTCGGTCGCGCTCGACCAGCAGTCGCGCGCAATGGCGCTCGTCGACTTGGACGAAGTGCGCGAGCGGCTGATGCGCTATGGCTGGATCGCCGATGCGCGCGTGTCGCGCCGGCTGCCCGACACGATCGTCATCGACGTGGTCGAGCGAGTGCCGGCCGCGGTATGGCAGAATAACGGCCAGCTCATGCTGATCGACGAGGGGGGCACGCTGCTCGAACCCGTGCGCGCCGACGCGGTCCCCAACCTGCCGCTGCTCGTGGGCGAGGGGGCGAACGCGCAGGCGCCGGCGTACGAACGGCTGATCGACGCCGCCCCTGCCTTGAAGCCCATGGTGCGCGCAGCGACCTGGGTCGGCGACCGGCGCTGGGACCTGCAGTTCGTGTCGGGCGAGACGCTGATGCTCCCCGCGGGCGAGGCGGAGGGGCAGGCGGCGCTCGTCAAGTTCGCCGAGCTCGACGGGCGCGACCGGCTGCTCGGCGGGCCGTATGTGCGCTTCGACCTTCGCATCCCCAAGAATCTGGTGATGCGGAAGGCCAGCGGGCTGGAGCGGACGACAACGATCGATCCCAATGCCAAGGTGCAACAGGAAGCGGACAAGTCGCTGCCCCGCGACGCGGAATAGGGGCGGGTTTCAGGGGGTAAGGGCAACATGGCGAAGCAGGTAGCGGACGGACTTCTCACCGTACTCGACATCGGATCGTCGAAGGTGTCGGCGCTGATCGCGCAAAAGGGCGACGGCGGCGAACTGACCGTGCTCGGCACCGGCCAGCGCGAGAGCCGGGGCGTGCGCCGCGGCTATATCGCCGACATGGCCGCCACCGAAGTCGCGGTTCGCGAGGCGGTGGAACAGGCCGAGCGGATAGCCGGCGTGTCGATCGAGGACGTGTGGGTCGCCTTCTCCGCCGGTGGCCTCGTCAGCGATATCGTCAAGCTGGAAGTGGACCTCGGCGGCCACCGCGTCGAGCAGGCGGATATCGATGCGCTGCTGAAGGCTGCAGGCGAGGCGCTCGATCCGCAGGGGCGGATGGTTCTGCACGCGCAACCCACGCGCTACACGCTCGACGGGCTGACGGGCACGGCGCGGCCGATCGGAATGCATGCCGATCGGCTGGGCGTCGAGATCCACGTTGTCGCCACTGACGGCTCTCCGGTGCGCAACCTCGACCTGTGCGTCCGCTCCGCGCATCTCGACGTGAAGTCGATCGTCGCCGCGCCGGTCGCGACGGGGCTCGCGGTGCTGAGCGAGGAGGAGCGGGACCTCGGCGTCGCGCTGGTCGAGATCGGCGCGGGGGTCACCAACGTGTCGGTGTTCCAGCATGGGGTGCTGACGGGGCTTGCCTCGATCGGGATGGGCGCGGCCGACGTGACCGACGATATCGCCAGCGCGTTCGGCACGCGGCGGGCACAGGCCGAGCGGATCAAGTGCTTCCACGGCTCGGCGAACATGAGCCCGCGCGACAATCACGAGATGATCGACATCGCGCCGATCAGCGCCGAGCAGGGCGAGGAGGGGAGCCGCATCACCAAGGCGCAGCTCATCGCCACCATCCGCCTGCGCCTCGACCGGCTGATGCAGGAGGTGCAGCGCGAGCTCAAGAAGCTCAACTTCGACGATCCCGTCGGGCGCCAGATCGTGCTGACCGGCGGCGGCGCGGAGCTGAAGGGCATCGCCGACTATGCGCAGCAGGCGCTGGGGCGCACGGTGCGCGTCGGCCGCCCGCGCGGGCTGACCGCGCTGCCCGAGGCGCATTCGGGCCCCGCCTTCTCGACGCTGGCGGGGCTGGCGATGTTCGCGGCGGCCGATCCGGTCGACCTGCGCGGCATGGAGCCGCAGCATCAGCTGGTCGTGCGGCCGACGATGGGGACGATGGTGAAGCGCCTGCTGGCCGCGTTTCGGTCGAATTATTAAGAATATGCGACTTGCACCCCTTTTTGCCGCTAGGATCGCGCGAAACGATGGTGCAGAACGGACGCCGAGTATCAGGCGCCCGCGTGTAATCTGGGGGCACTGGGGAGAAGAACATGGGTATCGATTTTCTGCCGCCTGACGTCGACGAGTTGACGCCGCGCATCACCGTCATCGGCGTCGGCGGCGCCGGCGGCAACGCGATCGCGAACATGATCCGCGCCGAGGTGCAGGGGGTCGAGTTCGTCGTCGCCAATACCGACGCACAGGCGCTGAAGCAGTCGGTCGCGCCGCAGCGCATCCAGCTCGGCACCAAGATCACGCAGGGCCTCGGCGCCGGCAGCCGGCCCGAGATCGGCCGTGCCGCGGCCGAGGAGACGATCGAGCAGGTGCAGAAATCGCTCGAGGGCAGCCATATGTGCTTCCTCGCGGCCGGCATGGGCGGCGGCACCGGCACGGGCGCCGCGCCCGTCATCGCCAAGGCCGCGCGCGACATGGGCATCCTGACCGTCGGCGTCGTCACCAAGCCCTTCGCGTTCGAGGGCAAGCGCCGCTCGGCCAGCGCCGAGGCGGGCATCGACGAGCTTCAGAAGTACGTCGACACGCTGATCGTCATCCCGAACCAGAACCTGTTCCTGATCGCCAACGCGAACACCACGTTCAAGCAGGCGTTCGAGATGGCCGACGAGGTCCTTCAGCAGGGCGTGCGCGGCATCACCGACCTCATGGTCATGCCGGGCCTCATCAACCTCGACTTCGCCGACGTCCGTTCGGTGATGCAGGAGATGGGCAAGGCGATGATGGGCACCGGCGAGGCCGAGGGCGACAGCCGCGCGATCGAGGCGGCGCAGAAGGCGATCGCCAACCCGCTGCTCGACGGCGTCAGCATGAAGGGCGCCAAGGGCGTAATCGTGTCGATCACCGGCGGCGACGACATGCGCCTGCTTGAGGTGGACGAGGCCGCGAACCACATCCGCGAGCTGGTCGACCCCGACGCCAACATCATCTGGGGTTCGGCCTTCAACCCCGAGCTCGAAGGCCGCATCCGCGTGTCGGTCGTCGCGACGGGTATCGAGGCGGACGGCAACGCGATCCCCGCGCCCGCCGCGACCGCGAATGCCGAGACGACGCGCAGCTTCAGCTTCTCGGCGCCGAAGAAGCCCGCCGCGCCCGCGCCGCAGCCCGTGCAGAGCGAAGGCGCTGCGCCCGATCCGGTCGCACCCGCCGCTGCCCCTGCGCCGCAGCCGGTCGCCGAGGAAAGCGACGAGCTGGTGCTCGGCGCCGAATCGACGCTGCCCGGCGGCGAGCCCGAAGCGGCCCCCGTGGCCCAGCCGACCGATGCCGATGCCCCGCGTCGCCGCTGGCTGACCGGTGCAGAGGAAGCGCCCGAGGCCGAGGCGGCACCCGCCGCGCGTCCGGGCGGCACGCTGTTCGAGCGGATGTCGGCCGCCGGCCGCGGTCTCGGCCGTGGCAGCGAAGACAAGGATCCGCTGGACATCCCGCGCTTCCTCCATCGCCAGAACAACCAGTAAGCAGACGCTCGGCGCCCGGTTCGTCGCCGGGCGGCGTCGCTCCGCCGCCCGCGCGTCAATTCGACAGTCGCGGTTCAGCGCGGGCGTGGTAACGGCTTCCCCAAGCATGACTCGTCATTCCGCCCTGTGGTTCGGCGGCGCCGCGTTGCTGGCGCTAGCCGCCGCCCCCGCGTTCGCACAGCAGAGCGCGCCCACGGCGCCCGGCTTCGTGCCGCAACCCACGCCCACCGCCGACAAGCTCGCCGCCGCGATGAGTACGCTCGGCCGCTCGCCGCAGGATGTCGAGGCGCTGATCGCTGCTGGTGAGGCGAGCGCCGCACTCGACGACACCCCCGCCGCGCTACAATTCCTTGCCCGCGCCGAAAAGCTGCGTCCCGCCGATCCGCGCATCCCCGCCGCTCGCGGCCGCGCCTTCGTGCGGATGGGCCGGCCGGGCGAGGCGTTGCGCCGCTTCGCCGATGCCGAGCGCGGCGGCCTGGCGCCGTCGACCTATGCCGACGATCGCGGTCTCGCCTATGACCTGGTCGGCGATCAGGCGCACGCGCAGGTCGAGTACAACCGCGCGCTGGCGGTGCGCGAGGATGCCGAGGTCCGCCGCCGCCTCGCCATCTCCCAGGCGATCTCGGGCGATCAGCCGGGGGCCGAGACGACGCTCGACCCGCTGCTGCGGCAGCAGGATCGCGCGTCCTGGCGGACCAAGGCACTGGTGATGGCACTCGGCGGCAACACGACGGGGGCAGAGCGCGTCACGGCGACGATGATGCCCGGCTTCTCGACCGCCTATCTGCCGCTGTTCCGCCGCCTTTCTGAAATCCGCGACCCCGCCGACCGCGCGTTCGCCGCGCATCTGGGCGAGTTCACGCGCACCCCCGCACGGCTTGCCGATGCGAGCCTCGCGCCCGCCGCGCCGGTGTTGCCGCAGCCCGCCCCGGTGCGCGTGGCGGCGGCGAGCGTCCCGCCGCCGGCTGCAACGCGCGCGCCAACGACGACGGCCCCGATCGCGACCCCGGTAAGGGCTGCGCGCATCGAAACGGCATCGGCCGAGGCGACCGCGGACACGCGCGCCCGCGCTCGCGAGCGGCGCGCGCTCGAACGACGCGCCGAGCGCGATGCGCTGATGGCGGAGCGGTATGGCCGGCGTGTCCGGCGCGTCGAGACGGCGGCGGCCGATACGCGGCGCACACCGGGCGCGACCGCTGCGCTCCCGGTCGGGCGCACGGCGCTGCCGACGGCGAGTACGTCCCCGCTGACCACGATGGCGCCGCTGCCGACTGGTGCCATGTCCACGGCGAGCCCTGCGCTCAATCCGGCCCCGGCGGCGGCGGCGAGCATGCCGGCGCCTGCAAACCCGCCGGTGGCCAGCGCCGTCACTGCCACGATGCCCGCCCCGACGCGGCCCGAAGCGACGGTTACACCGGCGACAGCGGGCCTCTCTAAAGCCGCGCCCGCAGCGTCAGTAGTCTCGCCCACAACTTCGGTGCCCGCGGCATCAGGCGTTTCGGCCGCGCCCGCCGCTTCCGTCGCGGTGAGTACGCCCATGCCGGCCACCGCGACCCCTGCTCCCGTCATGCGGACGTCGGAGCCCGTCGCCTCGGCTTCGCCATCGACAGCCACACCCGGCTTCTCGACGGCGGACCGGCCGGCGACCGCCGCGCCGGCGCCCGCGACGCGGCCGATCGGGCGGGAGGACGATGTGCTGGCGATGATCGTCCGCAACATCGCCGTGCCAGCGAACGAGCTGGGGGTTGCGACGCCGCCCGCCGCAACGCCGCCCGCCACTGAGCCAGCTCCGACGCCGCCAGCTGCTGCTGCGAAGCCAGCGCCCACCCCCGAGTCAAAGGTCGTACCCGAGCGCGCGCTGCCGGTAGCGGCCCCGATCCCGGCACCGAAGAAGCCCGCCGGTTCCAAGGTCGCGACTGCAAAGAAGAGCGATCCCAAGACGGCCGAGGCGAAAGACGCGAAGAAGGCGGACGGCAAATCGGGCGATGCCAAAAAGAGCGACCTTGCCAAGACGGACGCCAAGAAAGCCGATGCCAAGAAGGGCGAAGCGAAGAAGCCCGAGCCCAAGAAAGCCGCCGAACCCGCACGCTGGTGGGTGCAGGTGGCGGGCGGGGCCAACGTCGACGACCTGCCCAAGGCGTGGAGCGCGCTGACCGCCAAGAACCCGACACTGAAAAAGCGTCAGGCCTGGACGACGCCGCTGCGTTTCACCAACCGCCTGCTGACCGGCCCGTTCGCCAGCAGCGCGGAGGCGCAGGCTTACGTCAACACGCTCGGCAAGGACGGGCTATCGGCCTTCGCGTTCCAGAGCGAGGCGGGGCAGAAGGTCACGCGGCTTTCCACGAAATGAGTGCGCCGGCACGCTGGGCTTCTGACCCGGCAAGAAGCAGGGGGCGGCTCCATGTCGAGCCCGGCGCGGCCGAGCGCGGCCCGCGCGATGCGTTTCAACGCGACCGCGACCGCGTCGTTCATTCGATCAGCTTTCGCCGCCTGCGCCACAAGACGCAGGTGTTCATGGCGCCCGACGGCGACCATTTCCGCGTCCGTCTGACCCACAGCCTCGAGGTCGCGCAGATCGGCCGCGTGATCGCGCGATCGCTCGGCCTGAACGAGGACCTGACCGAGGCGCTGTGCCTCGCCCATGATATCGGCCACCCGCCCTTCGGTCATGCGGGCGAGAACGCGCTGAAGGCGGCGCTCGCGGGCAAGGGCGGCTTCGACCATAACGGCCACACGCTGCGCGCGCTGATGGTGCTAGAAAGCCCCTATCCGCGCTGGCAGGGGCTCAACCTGTCCTGGGAAACGCTGGAGGGGCTGGCCAAGCATAACGGCCCGGTCCGCCATCCGGGCTGGGCACTGGCCGAGGCCGATGCCGCGTTCCCGCTCGAGCTCACGCGCTATTCCTCGCTCGAGGCGCAGGTGGCGGCGCTGGCCGACGACATCGCCTACGACAATCACGATATCGACGACGGGCTGCGCGCGGGGCTGTTGTCGCTCGACGCGATCCTTGCCGTGCCGCTGATCGCCGAGGGGTGGGATGCGGTGCGCGCGCGCTTTCCCGACTGCGCGCCCGACCGGCTGGTGGGCGAACTCGTGCGGTCGCAGATCGGGGCGATGGTCAACGACCTGATTGCGTCGACCCGCGCCAACCTTGTCGAGCATCGGATCGAGACCGCCGACGACGTGCGTGCCGCGGATCGCGCGATGGTCACCTTTTCGGACGGGATGCGCGCGGCCGAGCGGACGCTCAAGCGCTTCATGTACGCCGAACTCTACCACCACCCGCGCCAGCTTGCCGCGGCGGAGACGGCGGCGCAGGTCGTGGCAGGGCTTTTCGCGGCCTATGCCGACGATCCCCGGCGCCTGCCCGATGGCTGGCGCGAAGCGCTGCCCGATGACGAGCCGGGGCGTAGCCGGCACATAGCCGACTTCATTGCCGGGATGACCGATCGGTTCGCGATCACCCGCTATCGCGAGCATGTCGGCGCGATCGACCTGCCCGAGGGGTTCTGAACGCAAAAGGGGCGACCGCGACGGCCGCCCCTTTCTTGTGCCAAATCAGTTGGCGTCGACGCTCGCCGTCTGCTGCGCGGCGGCGGCGACAGCCAGCGGCTTGGCGATGCGGAAGCTGACCTGACGGCCATCGACCTCGCCCGCGGCATTGCGGCCCTTGACGACGAGGCGGAAGGGCTCGTCCTGCGGCACGGTGCGGCCGGCGATCACCGTCGCATCGCCCTCGGCCGCCACGGTGTAGGCATAGGTCTGCCCGTCGCGCGTGAACGTCTTCTCACCCTCGGCGGCAAGCGCGGGGGTGGCGACGATGGCGGCAGCGGCGGCGGCGAAGAAAAGCTTGGTCACGATCTGTCTCCTCTGGCGAAAAGCCCTGAAAGAGCCTGATCGGCATCCCGGTATTTTTTGTTTGGTCTAATGTTGTTGCGATGCAGCAATGTCGCAATCGCGCAAAGCGCCGATGCAGTTGCGTCTCACGCAACGGCAGGGCGGGGCCCGCCTGCGACGAATGGTCCTGCTGACAGAGTTCTGCGACAAGTCGGGCGCAGGGTTGCGCAATGGCAAAGCAGGATATCCGAATCGCGTGGCACCGCTTCGGCCTCGGGCCGCGACTGAACGAGGTGCCGCCGGCTGACGCAAAGGCATGGCTGGAGCTGCAGATCACCGCCTACGACCCCACGCCGCCCCCGATCGCCGCGGCGGCGAAGTCGCCGGCGATCGCCGCGGAAATCTTTGCCCTGCTGGAAGAACGTCAGCAGGCACGGCAGGAAGCGCGCCTGATCGGCGAGGCCCGGCCGATGGCGGCGAACGCGGTCGGTCCCGCCTCCCGCCGGCACCTGATCGATGCGATCGGCGCGCGCGGCGCCTCGGCGCTGTCCACCGATACGCCCTTCGCCGAGCGGCTGGTGCATTTCTGGGCGAACCATTTCGCCGTCTCCGCCGACAAGCAGCGGATGATCGCGATGACCGGCGCGTTCGAGTTCGAGGCGATCCGCCCGCACGTCATGGGCCGCTTCGCTGACATGGTACAGGCGGTCGAGCGGCATCCGGCGATGCTGCTCTTCCTCGATCAGGCGCAATCGGTCGGCCCCGGCAGCCCCGCCGCGCAGCGCGCCGCCGCGAACGGCCGTCAGCGCGGGCTGAACGAAAATCTGGCGCGCGAGATCATGGAGCTGCACACGCTGGGCGTGCGCACCGGCTATTCGCAAGCCGACGTGACCGAACTGGCGCGGGCACTGACCGGCTGGACCGTGGGCGGCTTGGGGCAGGGCCGGGCGGCCGAGCCGGGCCGCTTCGTCTTCGTGCGGCAAGTCCACGAGCCCGGCGAGCGCCGCATCCTCGGCAAGACGTTCGCGGCGGGTGAGGAGGATCAGGGCGCGGCGATGCTCGACATGCTCGCAACGCATCCCGCGACCGCCACCCATATCGCCACCAAGCTCGCCCGTCATTTCGCCGGCGACACCCCGCCGCCCGCGATGGTCGCGCGGCTAGAGGCGGCGTTCGCACGCTCGGGCGGCCACCTGCCCACCGTCTATCGCGCGCTGATCGCCTCGCCCGAAGCCTGGGTGCCGCAGCCGCTCAAGTTCCGCAGCCCCTGGGACTGGACGATCGCGGTCCTGCGCGCGAGCGGCTTGCGCGAGTTTCCCGGACCGGCGCTCTCGGGCCTTCAGCAACAGCTCGGGCAGCCGGTGTGGAAGCCGGGCTCCCCGGCGGGTTGGGACGATACCGACGCCACCTGGGCCGCGCCCGACGCGCTGATGCGGCGGGTGGAGGCGGCGCAGCGGCTGGCCTCGCGCGCGCAATCGCCGACGCTCGATGCCCGCCAGCTTGCCCGCGACCAGTTTCCGGGCGGCACCAGCCCGACCGCCGAGGCCGTGGCGCGCGCGGAAAGCCCGCCGCAGGCGCTCGCGCTCCTGTTCGCCTCGCCCGATTTCATGCGGAGATAGTCATGGTCGACCGTCGCACCCTGCTCGCCGCCGGCCTCTCGCTCGGCTTCGCCCCGCGCATCGCGTTCGCGCGCGCGGCGACCGATCGGCGCTTCGTCTTCATTCTTCAGCGCGGCGCCGCCGACGGGCTGGGCACGATCGCGCCCGTCGGCGATCCGGCCTTCGCCGGACAGCGCGGCGCCTTGGCCGAGCCGTTTGCGGGCGCGGCCAAGCTGGATGGCATGTTCGCACTCCATCCCTCGCTCACCGCGATCGGCGATCTGTACCGGGCGCGCGAGGCGCTGTTCGTCCACGCCGTCGCCTCCCCCTATCGAGAGCGATCGCATTTCGACGGCCAGAACGCGCTCGAGACTGGCAGCGCGCAGCCCTACGCGATCAAGGACGGGTGGATGAACCGCCTGCTCGGCCTGTTGCCGCAGGACGAGGCACGGGCGATCGCCGTCGCCGCCACGGTGCCGATGGCGCTGCGCGGCAAGGTGGAGGTCGCAAGCTACGCCCCCTCCGCGCTGCCCGACGCGAGCGACGACCTGATCGCGCGGGTGACGCGGCTGTACGAGGGGGATGCGCAGCTCCATGCGCTCTGGGCGCAGGCGACGGTGACGCGGATGCTGACCGGCGATCTCGCCGCCGATCAGGGGCGCAACGCCGCTGCCACCGGCGCGCTCGCCGCAAAGCTGATCGCGCCCGACAATGGCGCGCGGATCGCGATGATCGAGACGGGCGGCTGGGACACGCACGCAGGGCAGGTCGGCCGGCTGGCGGCGCAGCTCAAGGGACTCGACGCGATGACAGGCGCGCTGAAAGCGGGGCTGGGGCCGCTCTGGGCACAGACGCTGGTGATCGTCGCGACCGAGTTCGGACGCACCGTCCGCGTCAACGGAACGGGCGGCACCGACCATGGCACCGCCTCGGTCGCGATGCTGATGGGCGGGGCGGTGAGGGGCGGGCGGGTGGTCGCCGACTGGCCGGGCCTCGCCGACACAGCGCTTTATGAAGGGCGCGACCTGAAAGCGACGGGCGACGTCAACGCGGTCATCGCCGGTGCGGTGGCTCAGCACTACGCACTCGACCCGGCACGTGCGCTGGCGACACTGTTCCCCGCAAGCAGGGCGACACGACCGACCGAGGGCCTGCTGCGCGCCTGATACGACAACGGGGCCGGACATCGCTGTCCGGCCCCGCGTCAGTTCAGCCGATCGGGATCAGTAGGTGCCCGAGAAGCTCTTGCCGAGATTGCCCGTCGTCCCCGACGTGTCGGTCCCGGTGGTGTCGGTGCCGGTCGAGCCGAGGCTCGAGGCGGTTCCGCTGGTGGGCGTGGTGGTCGTACCGGTGCTTTCGGCATTACGGCGCGCTTCGCCATAGTTCGTCGTGCGGTCGCCATAGGTCGAGCGGTTGTCGTCGCCGAACATCGCCTGGTTGCGCTCCTCGTCGCGCCACTCGGCCTTCGCCTCCGCCGCGGTCTTGCGGATCTTGACCTTGCCGTCGACGCTTTCGATCCAGCGCGACGGGATCGAGTGGTGGCGGCCACCGGCATCAACGTCGTTCTTGGTCAGGATGATGCGGTCGCCGCGCACCTTGTCGACCGTCCCGACATGCTCGCCGTCGGAGCCGACGACTTCCATGTGCTCGTCCACCTTGCTTAGCGACGAGCGCTGCGTCTGGCGCTCGGTGCGGAAGCTGTTGAACTCGTTCTCGAACTTCGTCGCATTCTCGCGGCGATACTCGTCATAGTCGCGGTCGAGCTCACCGATCCGCTGGCGGCGCCAGTTCGAATAATGCTCGTCGCGCGACCCCTCGGCGCTGTTGCCGTAGCGTTCGTCGAGGCGACGGTCCTGCTCGCGGCGGCGCTCCGCCTCCTCGTCGCCGAACCACGAGCGGACCTCGTCGCCGGCACGGTCGAAGAAGCCGCGCTCTTCATAGTCGTAGCCCTGCGGCTGACCGGCATAACCGCGGTTGCGCTCGGCATCGCGGCCATAGCCGGTCTGGCGCTGATAGCCGGACCGATCGCCGAAGCCGCGGTCGCGCGGGCCATAGTCGCGCTGGCCATAGCCCTGATAGTCGCCGCCGAAACCGAACGTGTCGCGACCCTGGTCGGCGCCGTAACCGCTGCGGCCACGGCCATAGGTGCCCTGTGCGCCATAATTACCCTGCGTGCCGTAGTTGCCGCGCGAACCATAGGCGTCACGCGAGCCATAGCTGCCCTGCGCGCCGTAACCGCCGCCCTGCTGGCCGTAATTGCCGCGCTGGTCGCGACCGGTCTCACGGCTCCCGTAATAATCGCGACCTTCGCCGCGCCAGTCGGAGCGATCGCGCTGCTCGCCGAAGCGGCTATTGTCGCCGTACTGCGACGATGCGCCATAGTTGCGATCCGACGAATAGCCATAGTCGCGGCGCGCGCCACTTTCACGGCCATAGTCGAAATCGCGGTCGTCGTCGTTGCGCCAGCCGTCACGCGGGTTGCGGTCGTTGCCCATCACACGATCCTCCAGGGAAATATTTACAAGCAGGCGAGGCGCGTCATTGCGCTGCCAGCCCTGACCTTAAGGATCGACGCGGCCTTATGTTCCTCGACTTGGCGCGAACGGCGCGTCGACGAGCCGAAGGTCGTCAAAAAAGACTGAAAATAGCTGCTTCGGGGGCGTTGCATCGCGCCGCGGGGGCCGCTAGAGGGGCCACCTTCCCGCGGTAAGATGCGCGGGAAACCGGTGGCGGGGCTGTAGCTCAGATGGGAGAGCGCTGCAATCGCACTGCAGAGGTCAGGGGTTCGATTCCCCTCAGCTCCACCAGCCACCCCCTTTCCCATCATGCATCAGGACGCGCTTTTGCCCGGTCCGCTTTCGGCTCGTCGAAATGCCGCCCAATTCCCGTGTGGACTTGGATCGTTTCACAGGTGAAGGTGTTACATCAGGTCGACGCGGGGACTCGCGTCGCTTGTCGGCGACCCTGACAATGTCATGGTTCGCCAGCGACCGCAGCGTAACGCGGCGCCGAGTAAACCGTGATGGAGAGGGCGAGATCATGCAGTCTGTATCGAAGACTCGTTTGACGAAATGTACCGTCGGGGCGGCGTTCGCGGCGCTGGCAGTGGCCGGTTGCTCGAAGGCGCCGGAAAACAACGCTGGCACGACCGCGAGCACCGAGACCGCAGCGGCGAACACCGCTGCGCCTGCCGATACCGCGACTGCACCTGCCGCCGCGCCCGCCGCGACGAAGGTGGCGGCGGACAACACGGACACGACCGACGGCACCAAGCTCGCCAGCTTCACCGGCGACGCGGCGAAGGGCAAGACCGACTTCGCCACCTGCTCGACCTGTCACGCGGTCGAAGCCGGCGTGAACAAGATCGGCCCGTCGCTCCACGCGGTGGTCGGCCGCAAGGCGGGCTCGGTCGCGGGCTACAGCTACTCGACCGCCAACAAGGAAAGCGGCATCACCTGGACCGAGGACAAGCTGTTCCAGTATCTCCAGAACCCGCAGCGCGTGGTGCCGGGCACGAAGATGGCGTTCGCCGGCTGGTCGGATGCGCAGAAGCGCGCCGACGTGATCGCCTATCTCAAGACGATCTGATCGATCGGGCCGGGCGGCGCGTGCCGTCCGGCCTTTCGGCCCGAAGGTCGAGCAGATGGATCGGCAGCGACGATGTTACCGGCAGCGCGATCCAGATCCAATGCGCCCCGATGAGCGCCGCCCGAAGCCCCAGCAGCATTAGCGCGCCAGGCAGCAGTCGCAGTAGCGCGCGCCCCGGCGACCAACCGAAATAGGCGATGAGCAGCGCGAACTCGGCCGCGATCACCGCCAGCACGATGTCGACCGCATGGCCGCTGGCGAATAGCGCGGCCATCATCCGAACGGGCCGTTCAGCCGCACGATCGTCATGTTCAGATAGCCGGCGAACGTGACCCAAGCGAGGTAGGGGACAAGCAGCAATGCGCCCGTCATCGACCGGCGCCAGATCATCAGGATCAGCGCTGCGACCGAGACCCAGAGCGCCAGCACCTCGACCATCGCCCAGTCGGGCCGTCGCAGCTGGAAGAAGATCAGGCTCCAGGCGATGTTAAGGAAGCCGTTGAGCGCGAACAGGCCGAGCAGCCACTCCCGCTCCGCCTTCGTCCGCGCGGCGAGCCAGCCGCGGACGCCGGCCAGCGCCGTCAGCGCATAGATGACCGTCCACGCCGCGCCATAGGCGGCATCGGGCGGCGCCCAGCGCGGCTTGACGAGCGCAGAGTACCACGGCCCGATCTCCGTCACCGTCGCGCCCATGAACGCGACTGCCGCTGCCAGCAACAGCGCGATCACCACGGGCATCAACCATGGCCGCGCCATCATGCGGTCTGCATCAGATGGCGCATATCCTTGGCGAAGATGCGCAGATAGGCGAGCGGGTCGGCATAGACGATGCGCTTGTTCATATAGGCGGGCCAGATCAGCCGCTGGACGTCGCGATCCTCGCACATCGCGACGAAACGCTCGCGCCGGCGATCGTTGCGGTACCAGAAATGCTGCATGACACCGAGGACCCAGAAGACGCGGCCATGCGCGCGCATGAACCGGGTCCGCGCTCCCGCCAGCGCGCGCGCGTCGCCGGTGGCGAGGAAGGTGCCGACCGACGCGGCGACCTCTCTTCCGCTGGCCATCGCGTAATAGATGCCTTCGCCCGACGCGGGGGCGACGACGCCGGCGGCATCCCCGGCGAGCACGACGGCGCGGCCGTCGTCCCAGCGCTTCAGCGGCTTGAGCGGGATCGGCGCGCCCTCGCGCCGGACGACGGGCGCATCGGACAGGCCGCTTTGCGCTCGCAGGCGATCGACGGCGGCGCGCAGGGCAAAGCCCTTTTGTGCGCTGCCGATGCCGACGCTGGTCGTGTCGCCATGGGGGAAGACCCAGCCGTAGAAATCGGGTGACAGCGCACCCTGATAAAAGACGTCGCAGCGACCGCGGTCGAAGCCGGCGGGCGTGCGCACGATCTCGTGATAGGCGAAGACCTGTGGCGGGGCGGGCTGATCGGGCATCGCCGCGCTCGCGACGCGTGAGCGGGCGCCGTCGGCACCGACGACGCAGCGCGCCGCCAGCCGGCATTCGCGCCCGTCGTCGTCGCGATAGGTAACGGCCGTGGCCGCTCCATCGCGCTCGATTCCGACGAAGCTGCCCGTCCGCCGCAAGGCGCCTGCTGCCGCCGCACGGTCGCGCAGCCATTCGTCGAACGGGCCGCGATCGACCATCCCGACGAAGCCGTCGCCGCCGCGATCCACCGCCATGTCGACGAAGGCGTCGCTTGGCCCGACCATGCGCGCCGCGACCGCACGCCCGACGAGCAGTGCCTCGGGAATCGCGAAGTCGGCGATCAGCCGCGGGGGGATGGCGCCGCCGCACGGCTTGATCCGGCCGCCGCGGTCGAGCAGCACGACCGAGGCGCCAGTGGCGGCCAGATCGGTCGCCGCGGTCGCCCCGGCAGGGCCGCCGCCGACCACGATGCAATCGACGGTCATGCCGCGCGCATCACGAGCGGACGGGCCGCGGCCGGACGCCAGGCGAGCCAGGCGGCAGCGACGAACAGCGCGGCTTCAAGCGCGAATACCAGTCCGAACGCCGCGGGGATCGAGCCGGTCAGCGCGCGAAGCACATCGACGCCGCCCGCACCGATCAGCCCGCCGAGCGCAAAGGCAATCGCCTGCGCCGCGCCCCAGACGCCCATGCGCACGCCCTCTCGCCCCGGTCCGCCTGCGCTCGCCAGCGTCATCATCGCGCCGATCGCCGCCACCGCGAACACGCCGTTCGCAAGGCCCAGCAACCCGATGTTGAGCTCCAGCGGCCAGCCGGGCCCCGCCTGCGCGCCGAAGGCCAGTGCCGCCATCGCCGCCGCCGATCCGGCACAGCCGCCGCCGATCCACAGGCGAAGGCCCGCTCCGCCGCGCAGGCTGCCGCCCAGCCCCGCCGCGATCATGCCGAGCAGGACGCCGCCATGCTGCACGCCGGTCAGCGCGGTGGACTGCCCCGGGCTCATCCCGAAGCGCAGGCCGGCAAAGGGCTCGAGGATCAGGTCCTGCATCGAGTATGCGAGCATCGAGACGAACACGAACGCGGTGAACCGCCGCGCGGCCGGGTCCCCGGCGATGGTCCGCAGCGCCGCCGCCAGCGGCGGGGCGGGGGCGGCGGGCGCTTCCGGTGCGGTCTCGATCCGCCAGACGGCCAGCGCGGTCAGTGCGACGGCGGCCAGCGCGACGACCGCGGCGACGCGCAGCAGGCGGGCGGGGCTGAACGGATCGATCAGCGCGCCGACGACCCCTGCGGTCACGGCGATGCCGAGCACCATCATGATCCACGCGATCGCCGCGGCGGGCGCCCGCTGCGCCGGGGCCGTCCGCGCGGCCAGCAGCGCGAGCAGCGACGTGCCCGCCGCGCCCACGCCCGCGCCGATCAGCGCGAACGCCAGCGCGGCCAGCGCGAAGCCCGCCACGCTCCGCGCCGCCAGCAGCGGCAATGCCGCGACCGCGAGCAGCGTCCCTGCGGCAAGCACGACCATCCCGCCCATGATCCAATTGCCACGCCGCTGCGTCCGGTCGGAGCCATGACCCCAGGCGGGGCGCGACAACTGAACCGCATAATGCCACGCGACCAGCCCGGCGGGCAGCGCCGCGGGCAGCGCATATTCGACGACCATCACCCGGTTGAGGAGCGAGGTGGCGAGCACCGCCAGCGCGCCGATCGCACATTGGACAAGGCCGAGCCGGACGATCCCGGGCCAGCCGAGCGGCTTCACGCGCCGAGCCCGAACGCGGCGGCGAGCATGCCGGTGACGTAAAGCGACGTGCCGGTCGCATTGTACCACGGCGCATGGCGGCGCGGATCGGACAGCAGGTGCCGCATCAGCACCACCTGTCCGGCGAGCACCGCCGCCACCGCCGCGGCGGCGATCGAGTGCCCCCAATGCGCCAGCAGCGCGACGATGACGATCTGCGGCAGCGCCATCACTGTGCAGGCCAGCCGCGCCGCACGGCCGACGCCGAGAACCACGGGCAGCGACCGCAGCCCGGTCTGCCGGTCACCCTCCACCGCCTTGAAATCGTTGAGCGTCATGATGCCGTGCGCGCCGATGCTGTAGAGCATCAGGATCGCCAGCACCGGCAGCGCCGGCAGTCCGCCCGCCATCACCGTGGCGCCCGTGAACCAGGTCAGCCCCTCATAGGTGAGCGCGACCACCGCCGGGCCCCACCATCCGCTCGCCTTCAGGCGAAAGGGCGGCGCGCTATATGCCCAGGCGCACGCGAGCCCGAGCAGCGTCGCGGCGAACACCCACGGCCCCGTCGCCGCGGCGACCGCTGCGGACAAAGCAGTGCCGATGATCGCGACGACCAGGCCCCAGCGCCCCGCGATCCGGCCTGAGGGGATCGGCCGCTCGGGCTGGTTGATCGCGTCGACATGGCGGTCGAACCAGTCGTTGACCGCCTGACTCGTCCCGCACACCAGCGGGCCGGTCAGCAGGATGCCCGCAATCAGGAAGCCCCAGCGGTCGGCGAGCGGCACACCCGAGGAGACGACCCCGCACATGAACGCCCAGATCGGCGGAAACCAGGTGATCGGCTTCAACAGCTCGATCACGTCGCGCGGGGCGGGGAGGGGACTTGCTCCGGCCGTGGTCGTCAGGCGCACCATGGCAGGAGGCTATGCCTGACGCCCTCCCGCGTCAAACCGAATTGACAGCTCGATCAATCCTCGTTGGAAACGAGGTTGCCAAGGCCGTGGCGGTGAAGCTTGGAATAGAGGCTCTGTCGGCTGACGCCCAGGATCTCGGCCGCCGACGCGCGGTTGTCCGCTGTGTAGGCAAGCGCCGCCTCGATACACAGCCGCTCGATCAGGTCGGTCGATTCCCGCACGATCTCCTTCAGCGACATGCGGCCGACCAGGCCGGTCAGCTGCTCGACCGAGCGGGGCAGGTCGCGCGGAATCTCGGGCGCGTCGCGCAGCCGCCGGCCCACCGATCGCAGCGTGAAGCCGAAATATTCGCCCGCCGCGCTCGGCGCCATGACTGCGGAAACCTCCACCGCCTCCTCGCCGCCCGCCGATCCGCGCATGATTGTCGCGACGTTACGTACCGCGCCATGCTCGCGAAGCTGCGCGACGATGAGTTCGAGGTCGATGCCCGGCCTGCCCAGCCAGGCATTGAGGCGGGCCCCTGCGACGCGGTCCGCCGACGGCGCCTCGGCAAGGTCCATGAAGGCGGCATTAGCGGTCAGGATCGATAGGTTGCGGTCGGTCAGCACGAAGGCGTCGGGCATCCGGTCGACGACATCGCCGAGCGCCTCGTCCGTCCGCCGCGCCGGCGCGGTGGGGCCGGCGGCAATCCGCACGAGCAGGAGCGGCGCGCGCGCCTGTCGGAACGGGCGCGCGGAAAGCGTGGCGGTGCCGTGCCCCCCCGCGAGAGTCACGGTCGCGGGCGGCACGTCGTCGGCCGCCTCCACCGCGCCCAGATGCGCCATCAGGTCGTCGCGCGCGGCGGGATCGACCAGGATATGGACGGGTTCGCCGACCAGCGCACCGTCGACCGCGCCGATCAGGCGATGGGCGGCGGGATTCGCCTCGTGGATGCGCCTGGTGCTCGCGTCGACGATCAGGACGGGCTCCGACGCCATCTCGAACAACAGGCGATAGCGGGTCTCGGCCTGGCGCAGGCGGATATAGTCGCGTTCGAGTGACTGCTGCGCTTGGATGAGGCGTTGCTGCATCTGTGCGGCGCTGCGCATGTCGCGGCCGATCGCGATGCGGCGATCCTCGCCAAGGCCCATGACGAGGTAGCGGATCGGCACGTCGCCGCCGGCCAGCGGGTGGTTCACCTGGCGCCATCGGCCCGGCGCATTGCCCCCGGCAGCGGCGGCGAGCATCTCAGCCACCTTGTCGCGGCTTTCGACCGTCACCGTCTCGGCAAAGCGCTCGCCCACCCAAGCGTCGAGGCCATGGTGCGCCAGATCGCCGTTGGACACCGCCACGTCGAGGATGCGGCCGTCACCCGACAGGATCAGCGCGACGTCGCCCATCGCGGCGAGCAATGCCCCCGCGGTCGCCGCATCGAGCGTTGCGGGCAGCGTGCCCGAACGGGAAAAGGCGGTGGTCCGGGCGGGAGCGATCTGCTTGTTCACGACGAGCACCGGACTCCGGGAAAAACGGGTTTCACTCGGCGGCAAGGACCTCCCCGGCGCGAGCTCGAACCAGGTCCGCCGCCATATCGAGGGCGAGCCTGGGGTCGCGCGCGGTGCCATCGGCGCCGACACAGGTTGCGAGAAGCGGGTCCTGAAGGAAGACACGCCCACCGACCATCACGCTAACCCGCGGATTTTTCGAGAAAATCCGAAGGTCGGCGATCAGCGATGCGAGCGGGGCGATATGGCAGTCGCAACTGATCGTCAATCCGATCAGATCGAAGTGGCGTCCGGCCACGCGATCGAGCAGCTCGCCAGCCTCCGCGCCGAACCAGCGATCGGTATCCCACCCGCCGCCGCGGAACAGCTCCTCAACCACCACGGTGCCGAAGGTGTGCGGATCGCCGGGCATCACCGTGAATAGGGCGGTAAGTCGCGGTTCGGCGTCGATCCGGGGCGGCGGTGTGCGATCGGCGATCTCGTGCACCACCTCCTGCAGGCGCCACAGGCCCATCGTCACTTCGACGAAATCGCAGCGATCGCTTTCCCACCATTCGCCGAGCAGCCGGGCGGTGGGGGCCATCAGATCGACGAGCACCGCCTCCAGCGGAACGCCGCGCGCCAGGACCCCCTCGACATGCGCGAGCACGATGTCGGCCTCCGCCTCCAGCGTCATCGGCGCGAGGGTGGCGACGTCCTGTGGCCCGATCGCATGGATCGGCGAGAAGTTCGGCACGGGGACTGCATTGCGATGCGCGACCATCAATCGGGGAATGATCTCCCCCTCGATCAAGGCCGACAGGATGTTGGGGGACGGGGCGGGCAGGACGCTGACATTGTCCGGCGACGTCCGACCGCGGTCGAACCATCCCTTTCCGTCAACTGGCGCAGTGGTCGCCATCGTCAGCTCTCCGCCCGGTCAAGTTGGCCTTGGTCCGGCTGGCAGGATCGCCATCTTTGGAATGTCCCGCGAATCGCAGCCTATGCCTGTTTCCGGTGGCTGGCAATCATCGGTCGTTATTGCACCGCAACGAAGTGTCTCGTTCCATGGACGTCAAGAAAGATTGACACTCTCGACAGGGTGGGCGTAGCTTTGGGCCAGCCTCAGAACAAAGGAACGGGCGCAACATGCGGGCGGAGGGCACAGCAGGCGGGCGGACCGGGCAGGGGGCGATCCCGCTCTACACGCCCGAGCAGCGCCGCCGCCGCGACGCCACGCGCTGGACACTGGTGCAGGGCATTCTGGCCCCGGTGCAGTTCCTGATCTTCCTCGTCAGCCTCGCGCTCGTCCTTCGCTATCTGTCGACCGGCGAGGGTGCGGGTGCCGCGACGATGTCGATCGTTGCCAAGACGCTGGCGCTCTACGCGATCATGCTCACCGGCTCGATCTGGGAGAAGGTGGTCTTCGACAAGTGGCTGTTCGCGCGTCCCTTCTTCTGGGAAGACGTGTTCAGCATGGTCGTGATCGCGCTCCACACCGCCTATCTGGCGGCGCTGGTGGCGGGCATCGGGACCGAGCGGGAGCGGATGCTGCTCGCGCTCGCCGCCTATGCGACCTACGCGATCAATGCGGGCCAGTTCCTCTTGAAGCTCCGCGCCGCTCGCCTTCAAAGCAGCCCGCGGATGGCGGTGGCGGGATGAGCGCGCTGCTGCCCGCCGCGATGCCGGGGTGCGCCGATGCGCCGGTCCTTCGCGAGCGCGGCCAGCGTGAGGTGTTCTGCGGCCTGACCGGCATCGTCTGGCTGCACCGCAAGATCCAGGACGCGTTCTTCCTCGTCGTCGGTTCGCGCACCTGTGCGCACCTGCTGCAATCGGCGGCGGGGGTGATGATCTTTGCCGAGCCGCGCTTCGGCACCGCGATCATCGAGGAGCGCGACCTTGCCGGCATGGCGGATTGCAACGAGGAGCTCGACCGCGTGGTCGACCGGCTTCTGGGTCGCCGGCCTGAGATCAAGCTCTTGTTCCTTGTCGGCTCCTGCCCTTCGGAAGTCATCAAGCTCGACCTGTCGCGCGCGGCGCAGCGCCTGTCGGTCAAGCATGCCGGCCGGACCGCGATCCTCAACTATTCGGGATCGGGGATCGAGACGACCTTTACCGAGGGTGAGGACGCCTGCCTCGCCGCGCTCGTCCCCGACCTCGCGCCGACCGAGGCTGCCAACCTGATGATCGTCGGCGCGCTGCCCGATATCGTCGAGGATCAGTTCCGCCGCCTGTTCGCCGAGCTCGGAATCGTCCATGTCGACTGCCTGCCCGCGCGCCGGGCGGGGGCGATGCCCGCGGTCGGGCCGAACACGCGCTACCTCCTCGCGCAGCCCTTCCTCGGCGAGACGGCACGCGCGCTGGAGGATCGCGGCGCGACGCGCATCGACGCGCTGTTTCCCTTCGGTGCCGAGGGGACGACCGAGTGGCTCCACGCCGCGGCCATGGCCTTCGGCATCGATGAGATGCATTTCCGCCGCGTCGTGGCCGGTCCGCGCGAGCGCGCTAAGCGCGCGCTCGAACCGATGCGCGAGCGCCTCGCCGGCAAGTCGATCTTCTTCCTCCCCGACTCGCAGCTCGAGGTGCCGCTGGCGCGCTTCCTCGCGACCGAGCTCGGCATGGTGCCGGTCGAGGTCGGCACGCCCTATCTCCACCGCCGCCACCTCGCCCGCGAGCTCGCGCTGCTGCCCGTGGGCACGGTCATCAGCGAGGGGCAGGACGTCGACCGCCAGCTCGACCGCGTGCGCGCCGCCAGGCCCGACCTTACCGTCTGCGGCCTCGGCCTCGCCAATCCGCTGGAGGGGGAGGGTCTGGCGACGAAATGGGCGATCGAACTCGTCTTCTCGCCCATCCACGGCTTCGAGCAGGCGGGCGACTTGGCCGAACTCTTCGCGCGGCCGCTGCGGCGCCGCGACGTGCTGAGGCTCTGATGCAGCTCGCGGTCTGGACCTATGAGGGGCCACCCCATGTCGGCGCGATGCGCGTCGCGACCGCAATGGAGGGCGTCCATTACGTCCTCCACGCCCCGCAGGGCGACACCTATGCCGATCTCCTCTTCACGATGATCGAGCGCCGGGCCAAGCGCCCGCCCGTCACCTACACGACGTTCCAGGCCCGCGACCTCGGCAAGGATACCGCGCATCTGTTCCAGACCGCCGCGCGCGAGGCCTATGCCCGCTTCCAGCCACAGGCGATGCTCGTCGGTGCCTCCTGCACCGCCGAACTGATCCAGGACGATCCGGCGGGGCTGGCGGAGGCGATGCGGCTGCCGTGCCCGGTGATCGCGCTCGAACTGCCGAGCTATCAGCGCCGCGAGAGCTGGGGCGCGAGCGAGACCTTTTATCAGCTCGTTCGCGCGCTGGCCGACCGCGACGTGCGGCCCACGCCGCGTGAGGGACGCCGTCCGCGCGCCAATCTGCTCGGCCCGACCGCGCTCGGCTTCCGTCACCGCGACGACGTGATCGAGGTGACGCGGCTGCTGGAGGCGATGGGCATCGACGTCGCGCTGGTCGCGCCGCTGGGGGCCACACCCGCCGACCTCGCCGCGATCGGCACCGCGGACTTCAACATCTGCCTTTATCCAGAAACTGCCGACACCGCCTGTCGCTGGCTGGAGCGGACGTTCGGGCAGAAGACGGTGCGGACCGTGCCGATCGGTTACGGCGCGACGATGGATTTCGTGGCGGAGGTGGCCGCCGCCGCGGGCCTGGCCGACATTCCCGCACTGCCGCAGTCGAACCTGCCCTGGTGGAGCAGGTCGGTCGACTCGACGTATCTTACTGCCAAGCGCGTGTTCGTGTTCGGCGACGCGACCCACGCGATCGCCGCCGCGCGTGTGGCGCGCGACGAGCTGGGGTTCGAGGTCGTCGGCCTCGGCTGCTACAACCGCGAATTCGCCCGCGACCTGCGCGAGGCGGCCAAGTTATACGGCGTCGAGCCGCTGATTACCGACGACTATCTCGCGGTAGAGCAGGCGATTCAGGCGGCGCAGCCCGAACTGGTGCTCGGCACGCAGATGGAGCGGCATATCGCCAAGCGGCTGCGCATCCCCTGCGCGGTCATCTCCTCGCCCGTCCATGTCCAGGACTTCCCCGCACGCTATTCGCCGCAAATGGGGTTCGAGGGGGCGAACGTCCTGTTCGACACCTGGGTCCACCCGTTGGTCATGGGGCTGGAGGAGCATCTGCTCACCATGTTCCGCGACGATTTCGAGTTTTCGGACGCCCACGGGGCCAGTCACCTCGGCCACGCCGCCCCCACTGCGGCGGTGGCCGAGGTGCCCGAAGCGGAGGGGTGGACCGCTGAGGCCGAGCGCGAACTTCTGAAGATCCCGTTCTTCGTCCGCGGCAAGGCGCGGCGGAATACCGAGGCGTTCGCCGCCGCACAGGGCGTGGCCAGCATTACCCTCGACACC